>NZ_BAABCQ010000092.1:0-30529 GCF_039539045.1 Streptomyces marokkonensis | reverse complement strand
CGTATCACTGACGCCCCTATAACGCGGGGGTGCGGGAAACCGGTCTGACCAGGTTGAAGACCTCTCGGGCTGCATATCGCTTGAGGCATCGGATGATCTCACGTCGGGTCTTGCCCTCCTGGGTGCGGCGTTCGTAATACGCCTGGGTGCGCGGGTCGTGGCGCAGCCGGGTGAAGACGATGCGGTGCAGGGCGGCGTTGGCCTGCCGGTCGCCGCCGTAGTTGAGCCGGCGCGTGCGCCGCCGGCCGGAGGAGTACTCGATGGGGCTGACTCCGCAAAGGGCAGCAAAGGACGCCTCGGTGTTCAGCCGCTCGGGATTGTCTCCCATGGTGATCAGGAGAGTGACGGCGCTGTCCGGACCGATGCCCACCGGTTCGAGCAGCAGTCGTCACACGACACGAACGGCCAGATCATCACATCGGTCACGCCCGACCAGGGCACCCCAACAAGATCCGGTTACGAGCTCTCAGTAGCCACCAGAACTGAAACCTCAGGGGTGGGGCAGGTCAGGGTGTCACCTATCCGTGCAGCAGTACCGGCTGCTGAGGCTCGTGCCGTAGCGAAGTGAGTCATCAGCGATGCCTGCCGCGCTCCGCAGGGGCGCGGCATTACGCATGCCACGGCGGCACCCGGCAGCGAGAACTGGCCATCCTCGGCCGGGAAGGTACCGGCACCGGCACCGTCCGACGTCCTCCCGGACCGCTTCGGCAGGCTCGGCGCTTGACCAGAAGCATGCCAACGACACGCCTCACACGTCGCACGCGTCTCTCACTACCTCACCCTCCCCGCGGACCGCAACGGAACACACTCCTCCCTTTGCTGCGAACCCGGAATCCCCATCCCTCCGCGTTTCCTAGCGCTTTCCGGCCAGCCGATCCGCGACCTTGTAGCCCGTTCGAGGCGCTGGCTACGATCCCGCTCGTTTCGCTTTCGCTTTCCACACAACCTGCACGGTAACTTCATCGAACTGGGGGAAATCGTGGAGTCGTTCACGCGGGCGGGAGCGTCGGACCCCCGCGATGGATTACCCCGGCCCCGGTTGCTCCGGGGCCGCCGTGGCGCTTCCGGTTCCGGGCGTGACCAGTCCGCCCGGGACTTCCGCCTTTTCTGGTGGGCCAACGCCGTTGACGCTCTGGGCACCCAGGCATCCGGTGCCGTCCTTCCCCTGCTGCTCCTCGGTCTCGGGCACTCACCGCGGACCGCTGGGCTCGTCGCCGGGCTCTCGCTGGCCGCGGGCCTGCTGCTCGGGCCGCTCGCGGCCGTCCCCGCCGACCGCGGCGCGCGCAAGACGATCATGTTCTGGTCCGCCGTCGTCGCCGCGCTGGCCATGGGCTCCGTCGCCGTGACCCTGCTCGCCGGACACCTGACACTTCCGCACCTCGTGGCCGCCGTCCTCGTCGAACGGTTCGCCACCGCCTGTCACGACGCCGCGTCGCGCGGCACGGTCGCCCTGGTCTGCCCGCCCGACGACCAACCGCGCGCCGTGGCCCGGCTCGCCGCCGCCGACCAGGGCGCACTCATCCTCGGCCCGGCCCTCGGCGGAGCCGCGTACCAGCTCTTCCGCGCTCTGCCGTTCGCGGCCGACGCCCTCTCCTACGCCGTCGTCGCCGGCTGCGTACGGGCCATGCGTACGGATCTGAAGGCCGCGGCGGCTCCTTCGGGCGAGGGGCTGTGGCGTGCGGCCGCCGCCGGGCTGTACCTGGTGCGACGACGGCCGTTGCTGCGCCTCGTGCTGACGTGGATCGCGCTGGTCAACGGGGTGGCCGCGACGCTCTACTACTCCGCGGTCTTCGCGCTGGAACGTTCCGGCAGTGGTGCGCTCCCGCTCGGCCTCGTCCTCGCCGTCACCGGCGCCGCGGGGCTGGCCGGATCCCTCGCCGCGCCCAAGGCCGCCGCCCGCCTCGGCGCCGCCCGCACCCTCACCACGGTCACCTGGCTCCTCGCCCCGCTCACCGCGGCCCTCGCCCTCGCCGACGGGCCCTGGGCGTACGGCGTGCTGCTCGGCGCGATCGGCCTCCTCGTGCCGCTGCCCGCCGTCGTCCTCCAGGCCCGTGCCCTGCTGACCACCGAGCCCGACGTGCAGGCCCGCGTCGGCGCCGTCATCGCCACCGCCTCCGGCGCCACCGCCGCCCTCGCCCCGGTCATGGCCGGTCTCTTCGCCGGTCAGCTGAACTCGGCGACGCCCGCGCTTGGTTGCGCCGCGCTCCTCGTCCTGCTCGCCGCGCACACCACCCGGCGCGCCGCCCTCGCGGAGGCCGCCGCATGAGCCGCTTCCAGGTGTACCGCGCCGCGCTGCCCGAGGTGTGCGCCGCCGATCCGCACCGCATGGTCTTCACCGCCGACGCGGAGGGCCGCTGCGAGGTTTTCACCTGGGACGCCGCCGCCCGCCACGCCCGCCGCGTCACCGACCGCCCCGGCGGCACCCTGCACGGCGCGATCGACGCCGACGCATACGTGTGGTGGTTCGCCGAGGACGCGCGGGGCGTCGGCCACTGGCAATTCCAGCCGTTCGACGGCCCGTTCGCCGGCGGCACCGGCCGGCCCGGTCTGACCGGCGTCCCCGACGGCACCGCCCGCGGCCTCGCCGTCACCGCCGACGCCACCGTCGCCCTCGGCATCGGACTGGGCGACCACACCAGCGTCAGGCTCGGGACCCGCGGCGGCCCCGGACGCGAGGTCACACGTGTGAACGGCCCCGCCGCGCTCGCCGGACTCGCCCCGCACGGCGAGCTCCTCGCCCTCACCCGCACCGCCGACGCGCCCGGCGCCGTCACCCTCCTCACCCCCGACGGCGCCGAGGTCGTGGCCCTTTCCGGCGACGGCCCGCACGGCAGACTGTGGGCGCTCGGCTTCGGCCCCGCGCCCGACGACCACCCCATCCTGCTGCTCGTCCGCGAGCGCGGGGACCGTTACACCCTCGCCACCTGGACCGCCGCCACCGGCACCGTCACCCACGACTGGTGCGCCCTGGACACCCAGTTCACCGCCCGCTGGTACCCGGACGGCGGCGCCGTGCTGATCCGGCAGGACCGGCACGGCCGCTCCCTGCTCCGCCGCGCCGACCTCGCCCGCCGTACCCTGGGCCCCGTACCGACTCCGCCCGGTACCCTCCTGGACGCGGTCCCGCGCCCCGGCGGCGACCTGCACACCCTCTGGACGGACAGCACCCACCCGCCCCGCATGAGGTCCACGGCCGGGACACCGCTGCCCCCGCTCGGCACCGTCGACGGCCGTGTGCCCGGCACCCTGCGCGACATGCACACACCGGGACCGGACGGCCCGGTACACACGTTGCTCAGCCTTCCGGAGTCCACACCCGGGCCGCACCCCACCGTGTTCCTCGTCCACGGCGGCCCCGCCGACCACGACCGCGACGCCTACGACGGCACCGTGCACTCCCTGGTGGCCTCCGGGTTCGCCGTGGCCCGCGTCAACTACCGCGGCTCCACCGGATACGGACCGGGCTGGCAGCGCGCCTTCCGCGACGGCGTCGGCCACACCCAGGTCGCCGACCTCGCCGCCGTCCGCGCCGACCTCGTGGCGCGCGGGCTCATCCAGCCGGACGCCACCGGACTCTGGGGCACCTCGTGGGGCGGTTACCTCGTCCTGCTCGCCCTCGGCACCCGACCCGGGCTCTGGCAGGCGGGCGTCGCCGTCAAACCCGTGGCCGACTACGCCGCCGCACACGCCGCCGCCACACCCGCCCTCCGCGCACTGGACGAGCGGCTGTTCGGCGGCACACCCGCACAGGTGCCGGACGCGTACGCACACAGCTCGCCGATCCGCTACGCCGCCCGCGTCCGCGATCCGCTCCTGGTCGTCGCCGCCACGCACGACACCAAGTGCCCGCCCGCACAGATCCGTTCCTACCTCGCCGCCCTCGACACGGCCGGTGCCCCGCACGAGTCCCTGTGGCTCGAGTCCGGCCACGACGGCTACGACGGCGGCGACCACGTGACCGTCCTGCGCCGCGCGGTGCGCTTCCTCGACCGCACGCTCCGGCGCACCGCCCGCACCGCCCCACCCCCCAGACACCCCGCTCCGGCCGGAGAGGGGTCAACGCACCACACAGTCGAACACTGAGAGAGAAGGAGAAACCCATGCAGAAGGACGTCATCCACAACGACCCGCTGGCCGAGGACGAGACGAACCGCAAGCCGAGCGTCGGCATCACGGTCACCGTCCCGTTCCGCAACGCCGAGGACGGCGACGACACCGTCGAGGACTGATCCTCACCGGTCGGCCCCAGGGCACCCCGGGGCCGACCGGCCCGCACCGTCGCCCGCCCCCGCACCACGTCAGGAGAGAAGCGCCCATGCGCGTACTGCTGGTCAACATGCCCTGGTCGCCCATCGACCTGCCGTCCCTGGCCCTCGGCATCCTCAAACGGAGTGTGGACGAGCGTGTGCCCGGTGCCTGTGCCGAGGTGCTGCACGCCAACCTCATGTTCACCGACTGGATCACCGAACGCACCGAGTTCACCGGCGACGACTACGAGTACTACGCCCTCTCCTCCTACTTCATGGGCTGCGGCGACTGGGTCTTCTCCTCCGCCCTGTACGACGACCCTGCCTGGCGCGAGGACGAGTTCGTGGCGACGATGAGCGGCAAGCTCAAGTCCGCTCGGATGAAGATGACTCGTGAACTGCACCGCATTGCACCGGAGTTCGTCGAGTCGATCGCCCGGCAGATCGTGGCGAGCGAGCCGGATGTCGTCGGGTTCACCTCCACTTTCCAGCAGAACACCGCCGCGCTCGCCGCCGCCCGCCGCGTCAAGCAGCTCGCCCCGCACATCGTGACCGTCATGGGCGGCGCCAACTGCGACGGCGAACAGGGCGCCACCGTGCACCGCAACTTCCCCTTCGTCGACCACGTCGTACGCGGCGAGGGCGAGGCCGCCTTCCCCGAACTCCTCGGCGCGCTCGCGGAGGACGGCCCGCTCGACTCCATTCCCGGCCTGTGCCACCGCGACGCGGACGGCGCGAGTGTCGCCAACCCGATGGCCGCCCGCCCGCTGCCGCCCACCGCGATCCTGCCGCCCGACTACAGCGGCTACTTCGAACGGCTCGCCGCGTCCGTCGCCCGCAACTGGGTCGAGCCAAAACTCGTCGTCGAGGGGGCGCGGGGCTGCTGGTGGGGCGAGAAACACCACTGCACCTTCTGCGGGCTCAACGGTTCCTTCATGGAGTTTCGCTCCAAGAGCCCGGACACCTTCTACGAGGAGATTATGGAGCTGGCCCGTCGCCACCGGGTCCTCGACATGTATGTCGTCGACAACATCCTCGACATGCGCTACCTCACCACCGTGCTGCCCCGCATCATCGAGAGCGGCTACGACCTGCGCCTGCACATCGAGATCAAGGCCAACATGAGGCGCAGCCAGCTGCGCACACTCGCCGACGCCGGACTCATCTACGTGCAACCCGGCATCGAGAGCCTCAATAGCCGCGTGCTGGACCTGATGGACAAGGGTGTGAGCGGCTGCCAGAACGTGCGGATGCTGCGTGACGGCGCCGAGACCGGTCTCTCCGTAGCCTGGAACTACCTGCACGGATTCCCCGGCGAGAGCGCCGAGGACTACGACCCGGTCATCGCCCAGATACCGGCCCTGGAACACCTGGACCCACCGGTCGACCTGTCCGCGCGCATCGCGATCGAGCGTTTCAGCCCCTACTTCGAACGCCCCGAACTGGGCTTCACCGGTCTGCTCCCCGAAGCGCACTACCGCTTCACCTACGACCTGCCCGAGGAAGAGCTGTACGGCATGGCGTACGTCTTCGAGGCGCCCGCCCGCGGTATCGGCGAACCCACCGTCAGCGCCCTCAACAACGCCCTCGCCGACTGGAAGAAGCACCACACCGACGCCCGGCTCACCCACGACGACCACGGCGATCGCATCGTCCTGGTCAGCCGTCGCCGCGCCTTCGACTGGCGGGTGAAGGAGCTGACCGACCCCTTCGAAATCGCCCTCTTCCGCCTCCTCGACCAGCCGCACAACGTGCAGGCCCTCACCCGCAAGGCCGCGGCACGCGTCCCCGAGGCGGCCCGCGACGAGGACGGGGTCCGGCGGTTCCTTGGCACCTGGCTCGCCCTCGGCATCGTCTTCGCCGATGCGGGACAGTACGTCCACATCGCCCCGGCCGCCGTCAACGAGGACCTGCTGCGCCTGGACTTCATGCGACACATCCACACCGAGGACGCCCCCGACGGTGCCGCCGTCCCCGAGCCGGCCTGCCCCCTCCCGCCCCGCTTCGAAGGAGCACGATGACCGCCACCCTCACCGCGCCGACGGTCCTCGCCTGGCGCGACTACGACCCCGCCGCGTGCGAGCTGCCTGGCATGTTCCTGGGCGAGGTGCCCCTGCCCGGCCCGGCGCGCGGCCAGGCCGCACGCCTGTGGGAGCTGGGCGCGCGCCGTGTGCGGCTGCCCGCCCCTGTCGACCTCTCCACCGGCGCGGACCCGGCAGCCGCCGTGTACGGGCTCTCCCTCGTCCGGGACCTGACCGCGCGGGCGGTCATGGTCGAGTGGGAACTGCGTCTCGACCCGAGGGAGGGGGAGACCTGGCGACGGCTCAGCCATCTCCAGCCGCCCGCCGCGCTGCACGGCCCCGCCGACGCCGGGGAGTCACTGCGCTCATGGCGGCGCGGTCACTACTTGTGCAAGTGCCTGTGGCGCAAAGGCCCCGGCTTCCTGCAGATCCGCGACCGCCGCTGGGGAGAGCTGCGCCGCTTCACCGCCGACGAACCCGAGTACGACACCGCGGTCCGCCTGCTGGACTACGGCGCCCTCGCCGACACCGTCGACCAGGCCGCGCTGGCCGACTTCCGCTCCGAACACCTCGTCCTGGACGTCGGTCCGTACGCGTGGTGGCTGCCGTACCGTGTCAGCCGGTGGCTCCAGCAGTCGATCGCCATCTGAAGGAGCGGGGCTCGATCGTGGCCGAGGACGAAGCTCTGGCCGGCGGCATGGTGTACCCGGGCGGCGCCGTGCTCCGCCGCGGCGACCTGGTCGAGCGTCCCGCGCCTTGCACGCGATCTGCGCGCGCCGAGGGAGCACGGTTTCGACGCGGCGCCGCGGCCGGTGGGGCTCACCGCGGACGACCGGGAGCGGTTGACGTTCGTCCCGGGGGACGTCGCGCTGCCGCCGTTCCCGCGCTGGGCGATGACCGATGCCGCGCCGCGGTCGGTGGGACGCCTGCTGCGGCGCCGCGGCTGGCTGCGTAGGTAAGAAGCGGCCCTGGTCCACTTTCCGTGGAGGCTCACGGATGGTGTAGTCAGTGGCGTGTGGTGGCATGGCCGGACTCTGCCGTTGATCTGCTGGGAGACCATCGTGACGTCTTCGTATCCGTCCCTGACTCGTGCGGACGTGGGCCTCGACACGATGGCCTCGCCCGGCCTCACCCGCCTGTTCGCCACGACCGCCAGCGAGGCCACCGACCCGGCCCACCCGGCGCACGCCTACTTCCGGCGGCGTTTCGACTTGATGCGGACCAACAACGCCCGCGCGGTACGCGCCTCCCGCGACGCGGGACTGGTCAGGGCCGACGTCGATCCCGACGCACTGGGCCGCGCGCTGGTCGCCTGCGCGGACGGCCTGACGGCCCAGTGGCTCATGGACCCCACGTTCGACCTGGTCGAGCACGTTCGCGAACACTTCGACCTGCTGATGCGAAGCGTGGTCACCGACGGCGGCGGACTGACACCGCCCTGACACCGCATGAGGCCGCCCTGCCGGGCCCGCCGGCGTGCGCGTGGCTCTTTGGAGTGACGAAGACCGGCGTGCGAGGTCATAGTGTCGGACGGATGAGAGTGATGGACGGCAGGTGGCCCCGATGGGGCGCCGACGCCGGGCTGGTCGTACTGACGCTTCTGCCGCCGCTGCTGTCGCAGCCGTACGTGGACACCTCCGGGCCGGCCTGGGCGTCGCTCACGGTGTATGAGGCGGTGGGCGTGGTAGTTCTGCTGTTGCGGCGGAGGCTGCCGGTCACCGCCTTCGTTGTGGCTTTCGCGGCCCTTCTGGCGGCGCTGGTGGGCAGTGCGGGCGCAGGAGCCAAGCTGTCGCCGCTGGTCTTTCTGCCGCTGGCGGTGCTGCTCTACAACCTGGGCAACCTCGGCACGAGCTGGAGGCGGACCGTGTCGGCGGTCCTCGGCGTCACCGTGCTGAACGTGGCCGGTCTGTGGCTGAACCGGATGACGACCGAATCCGGCGACTTCCAGGGCGGCCTGGACGTCCTTGCCGCGCTGGCCCCGATGCCGCTGGCGTGGGCGATGGGGTTCGCCGCGCGGACCCGGCAGGAACTGCTGGCCGCGGCCGAGCGGCGGGCGGCCGACGCGCGCCGGGCACAGATCCTGGAGACGGCGCAGGCCACGCAACGTGAGCGGACACGGATCGCCGGTGAGATGCACGACGTGGTCGCGCACTCGCTGACCCTGCTCGTCGTGCACGCGGAGACCCTGCGGGCCCGCGGCGGCGAGCTGCCCGACTGGGCCCGTGCCCAGGTCGACGGCCTCGCGGCGGCGGGCCGGCAGAGCAGCGGCGAGCTCCGCGACCTGCTGCGGATGCTGCGCGACCCCGCGGACGCCGTCCCGCTCCAGCCGATGCCGGGCCTCGGTGAGCTGGACGCTTTGCTGGACAGTCATCGTGCCGCGGGAGGAACGGTCGAGCTGGCGACGGGCGGCGCGCTGGAGTCCGTGCCGGGGCCGGTGCAGTTGGCGGCGTACCGCGTCGTGCAGGAGGCACTGGTCAACGCCCGTCGGGCCGCCGCGACCGCGAACAAGGCCCTCGTCGAAGCGGCCACCTGTCAGATGCTCGGCAAGGCTCAGCCCTCGGACAGTCCGGCCGGATGACGGCGGCGGACACCAGCCGACACCTCCGCCTCCGCCGGCAGTGCCTCCGCCTCCGGCCGCCAACCGCCTCTGTTTCCGCCGCCTCCGCCGGCGACCGCCTCGCTGACGACCGGTACGTGACGGCTGCCGTCACGCGCGTCCCACACGAGAGGCCGGGGACGACCCGCCTGCCCGACCGAACACGGCCGGCTCGGCCCGCAGCAACGCGACATCGGCAAGGCAGTCCCCGCCCAGCGCGACCGCCAGGGCGACAACCAGAAGGATCTTGCCGGGATCGTGGACGGCCCGCGGCTTGCGCCACGGCGCCAGAGCCTGGGATATGACCTGGTCACGGCCGGTCTTGCGGGCCGTTTCGACGAGCAGGACCGTCCCGGCCTGGGAGACGACCTGGCGGCCGTCGTCCTGGACGCGGACACGGGGATAGGACCCGATGGAGTGGTCGGGTAGCCGGAGTCCATTGCTGGACCCCGGCCCCCTCAGAACCGTACGTGCACGTCATCCGCGCATACGGCTCAAGCAAGCCCCAAAGGCTCTCCGGTTCGCAGGTTTTCCTCGCGGCCGTCCACGTATGAGCGTTGGCGGCATGAGGCGTGGGTGAGACGGAGTTGAACCCCATCCAACGTCTTCGTCCCCTAGTAAGCGATGTGTTGGGTCTTGATCGCCTTTCGGGTGGTGCGGAACCATTGCTCCCACTCCCTTGGGGACTGCGGGGACCGGACTGCGTGCAGGAGCAGTTGCCCGCCCCGATGGCAGCGGCCTGCCTGCGTCTTCAGTAGACGCATGGTGGCCCGGTCCAGCGGCAGCGGGGCGCCCTTGCGACGGCGGTCGGCCCAGTAGTCGGCCAGAGCAGGGTCATCCGGGGATGCCCCGCCCTTGACCAGCTGATGACGGATGATTTTCGTCCAGGCGAACCGGACCAGGTAGGCGCCGCTGTCGCGGTCACCGAACACCCAATTGTCCTGACGTGCAGGATTGAAGCGGCCGAAGTACCGCCTCATGATCCAGCGCCTCGGCTTCTTCGGGTGCCTGGGCAGCGCCCACCGGTAGGTGAGCTGCCACAGGTAGGCGTCCAGCGAGGCGAAGACCTCTTTGGACACCACCGTCCGGTAGTAGGCCGCCCATCCGCGAACGATCGGATTGAGCGCCCGCAGTACTGCCGCAGGCTCCGCGCCACGGAGGGCCCGGATTTCCTCCCCCAGTCTGCCCCGGATCCGCCTGACGGCTGCTTTGCTGGGCTTGATCAGCAGCTTGCCGCTGCGGTAGCGGCGCACGTTGAACCCGAGGAAGTCGAAGCCGGTTTCCGCGTGGACGATTTGTGTCTTGTCCTCGTTGAAGACCAGCCCCCCGGGGCGCGAGCCACTCGGCAAGCCTTGCCTTGACCTGCTCAGCCGCAGCGCGGCTGTGGCACATCGCCACGAGGTCGTCAGCGTATCTGACCAGCACAGGAGCGTTCGGCATGATTTCTCCGGCCCGTCGGCCCGAAGGGTGATACCGCACGCCCGCAGCCATCTCCATCCCATGCAGAGCGATATTCAGCAGCACGGGGCTGATCACGCCACCCTGGGGAGTCCCCTCCTCGGTCGGTGTGAACCTCCCGCGTTCCACGACCCCGGCCTTCAGCCATCGCCGGACCAATCCCCGGGCGGGGAAAGTGCCGAGCCCGGCCAGAAGCTGGTCGTGATCGATGCGGTCGAATGCCGCTGCCAGGTCCGCGTCCAGGATCCACACGCGCTGCGGGTTCTTGCCGCTGAGCGTATTGAAGATGGCCCCGATCGCGTCATGGCAGCCCCGGCCCGGACGGAAGCCATACGACCTCGCCTCGAACCGGGCTTCCCACTCAGGTTCCAACGCCGCCGAGACACGGGCTTGACGAGCCCGGTCGACGATGACGGGGATGCCGAGCGGGCGCCGCTTGCGTCCTCCCGCCTCCGGGACGAACACCCGCCGGACCGCGCGGGCCTGCCAGTTACTGCCGCGCTACTGGATGAAGCGCACCAGTTCCGACTTGCCCGAGGTGGTGAGCACGACCTGATCGCCGATCCCCGCCGCCTTGCGTCCGGCGTTGATCTCCGTCACCCGCCGCACGCTGACCAGCGTGTTGCTCAGACTCCGGAGCATCAACTTGTGCAGGTTCCTGACCTTCGCCAGGTCCCCTTCCTTCGACGCCGTGAAGATGCGTTGACGCAGACGGCGTACGTCTTTCTCCGCCTGGTCCCAGTCGATGCCGGGCCAGTCCACGAGGCCGCCCTCCGGTCCGTTCACCCGGCAGGGGCCGGGGCGTCCAACTTGTCCTTCGGTGCTGTCGCTGCTGTCATCGTCCCTCCTCACAGGCTCACCCGGCTCACGCCGGCGTCCTTTCGGACTCGGACATCGGTCCGTATCCGGCGAGTTGGCCAAAGCGGCGGCGGAGAGTCCACCGCCCGTAACTGCCTTGGTTTCCTCGGGCCTTCCGGCGTGCCGGCCTTCGCTTCTCGAGCCGTCCTTTCCCGCCGGAAACGTCAGCCTTCCTCACGGTCAGCCCACCGCCCGACCGGTATGGGCGGGCGGCTTCCGTCGGGGTTTCCACGTTCCGCGTGCCTGAGCTGCGACCGGGTTGGGTGCCCTCTATGTCCCGGGGCGGCGGTGTCCTCCCGGGCGGCGTGAAGCATCCGCCCGGCACCTGCCGCGTTTCAGCGGCCTGCCCTGCACCTCGCTGTCGCTTCCCACCGGCGGGGCTTTCTCTCACGAGACGTCATCGAGGGTTCACGGTTGTTCACCCGTCCGGTCTTTCCCTTGCCTGTTGCCCTCGGGCGGAACGAGGGCACTTGGGCTCTTCCCTGGAGCTTCACACCCCGCCGTTGATAGCGACGCATGTCCGGGTGGGGACAGGTCATCGGACACTGACCCGGGGCTACTCTGTCATCGACGCCATCGCCGACCCCCTCTCCAAAAGAGCCCACTCAACACACGCGACCTCGTGTCGCATCTTCACCTGGGAAGTGCCTCCGACGATGGCAGGAACAGGGACCTCGACAATCCTCATTCTTGCTGGTCAGAGGCACTTTTTGCTTTCCTGACCACCTGCCGGACAGCCCGCTTCATGAAAGCGCGAGGTTGACGCTCCAGGGTGAGGACGGCAGCGGCGACGACCGTGTCCCGGCGTTCGTCCCCCACCTGTTGCCATCCACGCAGCACCGAGCGGAACCCGCGCGGAGCAACCTCACCGCTGCTTCATCAACGACGACAGAGGGTGTCGGGTTTACGGCCGACGATGGACGTATGCGCGAAACCCCAGAAGAACTCGACAAGCTCCAGTCCCTCCTCGACTCCTCCCTCTCCGGCTCGACCGCACACCTCCGCTCGATCGTCGAGGGCCGCACCATCACGGCGGCGCAGCTCACCGGGGTCCTCACCGGCATGTGCACGCTCGCCCTCTCCACGGTGACCGCAAAGGGCGAACCTCGGATCAGCGGCGCCGACGGGCACTTCCTGCACGGCCGGTGGCACTTCGGCACGGCGCGCAACGCCGCCAAGGCCCGTCATCTCGCGGCCCGTCCGGCCGCCAGCGTCGCGCACATGCGCGGCGAGGACCTCGGCGTGTTCACCCACGGCACGGTGGAGGAGCTGAACCCCGAGGACGCCGAGACCACGGCCGACTGGCAGGTACTCCTCGCCTACTTGAAGGACTTCTACGGCGACGACGACGCCTTCGACTGGAACCGCGAGGTCGTCTACTACCGGCTGAACCCGCACTGGATGACCGTCTACGCCCCCGACCTCGACAAGCTCACCGGCACGTGACGCCGGGCCCGTCGACGAGGGCCTGCACCTGCGCGTACGTGGGTGCGGGGCCGGTCGACGGCGCGCCGTCGCGTACCGCCAGCACCGTGGCGAGGGCCTCGCCCAGCGCCCGCCGAACAGCAGCGACCCGAGGCTGCCCCGCCCCGGCCGGGTCGGTGACAGCCGGGCCGACGCGTAGTTCGGAGAACTCGCCGCCGTCGAACAACCCCGACGCGGCGAGGGCCCCGCCTACCTGACCACGCACATCCGACCCCTGAACACCCGAGCACCAGGAGGCGACCATGCCCGCCGAGGATGCTGGTAGTTCCGGCCATCAGAAGTTGCGCAATAAGTGCCTCAAGGGCGGCTCGGTGTACCCGATCCGCCCCTGGCGCCGGTTTTCAGCAGCAGTCACAACCGTTGGCGCAACTGCAGGTTGCTGCGGTGCTCGCGGCAGGGACGTGAGTGGTGGGTGCGCAGCAGCCTTTCCCTTGCCAGGCATCGCGGCCTTCCTTGACGGCGATGGCGGCGATGACGAGGGCGGCGATCGGGTCGGCCCAGGACCAGCCGAGCAGCAGGTTGGCCAGCAGGCCGACGAGGAGCACGGCGGAGAGGTAGGTGCACAGCAGGGTCTGTTTGGAGTCGGCGACCGCGGAGGCGGAGCCGAGCTCACGGCCGGCCTTGCGTTGGGCCGCCGACAGGAAGGGCATGATCGCGAGCGAGAGGGCGGCGAGGACGATACCGGGAATCGAGTGGTCGGCCTCTCCTGTGCCGGTCAGCACGCGGACGGCATCGACGGTGACGTAGGAGGCGAGCGCGAAGAACGACACAGCAATGATCCGCAGGGTGCGCTGCTCGCGTGCGTCGCGGACGGCGGGGTCGCGGGCGGAGAACTGCCAGGCGACGGCTGCGGCGGAGGAGACTTCGATGACGGAGTCGAGTCCGAAGCCGACCAGGGCGGTCGATGAGGCCAGCGTGCCGGCGGTGATCGCGACCACGGCTTCGATGACGTTGTAGGCGATGGTCGCGGCGACGAGCAGGCGTATGCGCCGGGTGAGCGTGTCACGGTGTGCAGGGCTGGGGCTGAGGGATGTCGCGGTCATTCAGCAACAGCCCTTCTGGTCCGCGTCCGGGCAGGTCTTGTCTGCTTCGACGGCGACGACTGCTGTCCGCAGGTCGTCGAGCGCGTGGCCGAGGCGTTCGTCGGCGAGTTCGTAGCGTGTGCGTCGGCCGTCGGGGACGGTGACGACCAGGCCGCAGTCGCGCAGGCAGGCCAGGTGGTTCGACAGCCGGGTGCGGGAGACTTCCAGGGCATCGGCGAGGTCGGCTGGGTAGGCGGGAGCCTGACGGAGGGCGAGCAGGATGCGGCAGCGGATGGGGTCGGCGAGGGCGCGGCCGAACCGCGCCAGCACCTCGATGTCAGCAGCGAGTGTCAGCACCTCCTGAGAGTACATCGAAACCTGAATTCAGAGAATCGTGGATTAGGGACGGTCGACTACGGCCTTGGGACTGGTGGGATCGCATGTTGAGGTGTCGTGTATTCGCCGGCCATCCACGACTTCGGTCACGGCGAGTAGCTGGTTCAGGGTGGTTTTCCGCGAGCCAGGCTGGGATGATGCGGTATGGCGAGCGATCTGGCGGAGCCGTCAGCTTCGGAGTTGGCTGAGGGCATGCGCGCTGCGCTCAGGCATGCTCGGTGGGACCCGGACGGTGATCCGGCGGTCGCCGTTGATGTGCTGGGCGCCTTGGTCGAAGGCGTATGCGGTCCGATCGATTCAGTGGCGGCCGGGCAGATCGTTTTCGACTCGGAGGCTATGGGAACGGCGTACCTGTTCTGTGCTTCGATGAACAAGGCCCTTGATCGGAATCACCCGGCGCAGCCGCCCGCTCACCGGGGCTTGTCGATCACGGAGCATCTCGCCTTCGTGCAGCCCCTGCTGCCAGGATTCCATCGGCGGCAGCAGGAGGTACTACAGCTTCTGGACCGGGAGTTTCCGCCGCCCTTGGGGCCGATCCCGGCGTCGGCACGCTTGCTGGACAGGGCGATGCTGCACAGGTCCTTGAAGTTCTTGCCGCCGAACGGCTTGCCGCCATTGGCCACATAGACGTCGGCTCGCGCGGCGGCCTGAGCGTCGAGCGGGTCCGACTTCCCCAGCAGACGGCGGGCCGACCGATCGGGCCTGCTGCGCGTGCGGGGAGTGCAGTGAGCAGTGGGGTCGCGCGGCTGTGGGGTCCGTGTGCGGTGGACGGCGTGCGGACCCCGGGGGATTCAGGCGGGACGGGCCGCCGCGAGCACCGCGTCCGTGATCGACTCGGCGTACTCGTCGGTGAGCCGGTCGAAGTCGAAGAGCAGCGCGTACCACATGGGACCGTAGATCAAGTCGATGAGGACGTCGTCGTCGGGGCAGGTGACCTCGCCGCGCTCCCGGGCGCGCGCGATGATTCCGCGGAAGAGATCCCGGCGGGGGTTGATGACTGACTCGACAGCCAGCCGCGCGAAGTCCGGTCCCTGTGCCGCCTCCGCGGCGACGGCCTGGCTGAAGGCCTTGTCGCTGTAGCGATGCAGGTCGAACGCCGCCCGCACCATCGGCAGCAGATCGCTCCTGAGGCTGCCGGTGTCCGGTACCGGGAACACCTCACGTCCGACCGAATCCAGGGCGTCGAGCAGCAGCTCGCCCTTCGAGGCGTAGCGGCGGTAGACGGCCTGCTTGGACACGCCGCTGCGGGCCGCGACGCCTTCCATGCTCATGCCCCGGTAGCCGCGTTCCGTGACGAGCTCCAGGGCCGCTTTGCGGATCGCCTCGTCGCGAGCCGGATCCCGTGGTCTTCCTTGCACGTCATCAGCCTACGGCAGTTCCGTAACGGTGCGTGCGGGAATTCGGTGCGGTGCCGGACACGCCCTCGGTGCTCCACACACGGCGGCGTGGAGCACCCAGGAGTGGCCCGGCCGGGCCGGGCTCACGTCACTGTGCGCGACAGGAGCACGCGGTCGTGCCGGAGACCCGGCCGTCATCGGCGTTCTGGGCGTCTTCGGCGTCCTGTTCATCCTGCGGGCCGCAACACCCGGAATCCGCCCCGTCCTCGAAGGCGCTCAGCCTGCAGAAGCAGGAGGCCGCGACGGGGACGTCGGCCGAGGCGACGGCGATGTCGCGGGCCAGGGCGATCTGTCCGGCCTCCGCGTATCGCCCCTGGAGGGTGAGGCACTCGTGGAGTCCGTGCAGGCTCCACACGTTGTTGGGATGAGTGCGGCGACGGGCGAGGGTGCGATCCAGGTAGAGGTCCGCGCGGTAGACCGCACCGGCCTCTTCGATCCGGCCCTGTTCCATGGAGAGCGCGCCGTAAGCGTGGCGCACCGGCTGGAGCCAGGCCGGCGGATCGGTGTAGGGCAGTGCGTCCTCCGCATCGATGGCCCGCTCGAGGGCGGTGAAGGCGGCCTCGAAGTTGCCCTTGCGGTACTCGAGTTCGCCCTCCAGCATCCCGGCGGCGACCTCGAGGACGTCGACCTCCTTGGCCGGCACGGCGTTCCACCGGGTCCCGGGCACCGTGGCGCGAGCCGATGCGAACTGGTCTCGGGCCGCCTCGGCCTCGGTGATGCGGCCGAGCGCGGAGAAGGCGATGCCGCGCGCGTAGTGGATCATCGCGGTGGTCGAGCAGAACAGCTCCCGGTCCTGCGGGAGTTCGAGCTCGAGGATCTCCTGCCAGCGGCCGAAGCGGATCAGGACGTGCGGCAAAGTGGTGCGGTAGCTCTCCATCAGGTCGGCCATGGGCGGGCTGTCGATCCGCAGGAGTTCCGGCGTGACGAGTGCGTCGATGCGGCGGGCGGCGTCCAGCGCCTCGCGGGACCTTCCGGACATCATCGCGCCGTAGGCCAGGACGCACAGGTTGTGCGCGCGGTAGAGCGCGTACCAGTGCCGGCTGTTCTCTCGTGCGAAGAAGCGGTCGTCGGCCGCGATCGCGACCGCGTTGGACTCCACCACCCGGCGCCAGTCGCCGCAGGCGGCGTCGATGTGCGTGGACATGTGGGCCATGTGCCCACCGTCGGGGGCCAGGTTCCGCAGCCGGTCGGCCGCGGGAAGAGCGGTCTCCGGGAACGGGGACATCTCCATCAGATGGACGTAGAGATGGTTGAGAGCCGGATGCCGGTCTCCGCCCGGCCGGGCGAACGCGAGCTCGATGACCTCACGGGCCTCCAGAGTGCCGTAGCCGACCGGCTCCCCCGTGTCCAGGTCCCACAGGGCGCGCGGGCTCACACACAGCAGCGCGTCGGCGAACAGCGCCACGGAATCCAGGTCCTCCGGGTGAGCCCGGTAGACCTCGCGCATGGCGTCGGCGTACGCGCGGTCGAGGGCGGCGAACCCGTCCGGCCCCTCGGGGAGGCCATGACGCGGGAAGCGTGCCGCCATGGCCTCGATCAGGGCCCGCTCGAAGGGAGCGCACAAGACGGAGGCTGCGCGCGCCCGCTCCAGGGCGCCGTTGGCACAGTCGACGGAGGCCTTCAGGTCGGTGGCGTCGAAGAATCGCCAGGCCTTGTTGTAGTTGGGGCCCTTGGCGAAGGCGATCCCCCAGTGGGCCATCGCACACTCGGGGTCCTCGACGACAGCCTTCTCGAAACAGCGCGCGGCTTCCTCGAAGTTGAAGCAGTACGCCCACAGCAGGCCACGGTCGAACCACACCTGTGCCTGCGGCGAGGACGTGGTGACGGTGCGGCGATGGTCGCCGAGGTCGTAGTACGTGTCGGTCACGGTGCTGACTCCGATCTCGGATGAGTGGGCACGGCGTACGGGGCGCCCCGAGCAGCGGAGGCCGGGTCGTTCCCGCGCGGTTCCGTGCGTATCCTTATTCAATACGCACCGTACCGTATTTAAAAAAGGTCCTCATGCCTCCTCGGCGTCACTCACGGCTGGAAGGCGATGAAGAGCATCGCCGAGGACGAGTGAACCCACCGGCACCGCGCCGGTAGTCAGCGCGTGCACGGCGGCGGGAGGACTCCCGCGCCGAGCAGAGTTCCGAGGGTGCCCGCCGCCCAGGACGCCTTGCGACTTCCCGCGGTCAAAGACACCGGCACCGGCCGGCCCGGATCCTTCGAACGGACCGGTGACGTCGTACGCCGGGTGCACCTGCGGTGTTCAAGTCCCACGCCTGGCCCGAGACCCGCGCCTCCCTGGAGAACCTGGTCGCCGCCGCCCGCAGTGAGCTGTCCGCTTTCTGACCGAGGAACGCGGTGGGCCGGGACACCACAAGCGTCCCGTCCCCGTGCCACAGCGCCGTCGTGACCAAGGTGTGCCACAGCCTCCTCCGTCCGCCCCGTCCGCCCCGTCCGCCCCGTCGGCCGGGCGGAGACAGCGGTACCTCACCGCGGCACACCTCCGGCCAGCCCGCAGTCACCGCACTTCAAGCCGTTCGGCGCACGGTAGTAGAGGCAGCAACTCCGGCGGCGGAACACGAGGTCGGGGCGGACGAGTACACCGGTGCCCGACAGGCGTCCGGTGTTCAGCAGCGCGGTCGTGAGGCCGGTGAGCGGTCCGCGTTCGGCGGGACGGAGTGTGTGCAGGGCGTGGGCCGCCCCGGCGAGCGCCGACGCCGAATTGCCGTCCAGCAGACGCGGGGCGACTTTGACGCGCAGTCCGTCGGCCAGTGCCGACAGATGATCCGTCACCTGCTCGTACAGGACGCGGACGGGACCGTCATCGAGCCGGTCGGCGTACCAGCCGTCCGGGCGGGGCACCCGGAGAGCCGGTCCGTCTTCGGCCCGCTGCAGTCCCTCCAGGTCGGGGACGATCCCGTGCAGGACGACGCAGGCGAGTGCCGGTGACCAGAGGCGGGCGGCGTGGCCGAGCTGGGCGATGGATACGGCGACGCGTGGCTCCGGAGTGCGGTGGCGGCGTGCGACGGCTGCGGCGAGGTCGGTGAAACCCGCGGCATAGGAGCGGGCGACCGGATGCCAGCCGTCGTCCGGTCCGCCGACCTGCAGGGCGAAGAAGCCGTCGAGGCCGGCCACGTCGTGCAGGGCGGCGGCAACGGACGCCGTCGAGGCCCGGGCTCCGTGCACGGCTTTTGTCCTCCCTCCGGCTTCCGTCCGTACGGTCAGGAGGCCGTACGCCGTCGCCGCGGCGGCGTGATGGCGTACAGGTCGAGGATGTCCGGCAACGGTGCCACGCCGGGGCCGCCCGCGCGTGCCCAGGCGGCGATGTCCTCGGTCGCGTCCGGGTCGTTGACCAGCCCCAGCCAGACGGGACGGGCACCGGCCACCCTGCCCTCGGCTGAAGGCAGTACGACGATGACGTTGGCCTGGTCGCAGACGTCGAGGCAGTCGGAGACGCGTACCGGTGCCGCGGTGCGCAGGCGTTCGGTCTGGGCCGTGTGGTCGACGCCGGTCACTTTGGGGCTGCCGCAGCAGCAGTCGCGGCACACGACGATGCGGCACGGCACCTTGCCGGCCCCCGCTTCGGCCCTCGCGTCGTGAGTCGTTCGTCCGGTCGGCGTTGCGAGCATGCGGTGCCGTCCCTCTCTCCGGGGAGCTCCGCCCCGGTGGTCCGTCGAGGAGGCGACCGCGTGAGTCTCCTGGCTCTCGGGTCGATGCTCGTCCCGGCCTTCCCGCCCGCTGCCGGGCAGTGGCCTGTCGGGACGCGCTCGCCGATCACAGTGGCGGGACCGCGCCGGTTTCACACCGGCTTCCTCGTTCCGCCGTCGCCTTGTCGCCGGACATCATCCCACCCCGGGACGCCGTGCCAACCGACCGGTGCCGGCCCTCAGTCCGTCTCCTGGGAGTGCGGGGCCGTCGCGGGCGGATGGGTCGGGCGGTCCCGTCCGCCGTCGCGGCCGGACACCACCACGATGACCAACCCGACGATGACGGCTCCGGCGACGACGCGTCCGACCGCACGCGCCCACCAGGCCGGGCGGGCCGCGCCCATGCCTCCCTTCGGCGAGCCCAGCCGTTCAGCCCGCCGGGCAGGTCTCAGCAGACGCAGCAACAGCAGCCCCGCGACGGGTACTTGCAGCAGCCACAGGACAGTGCGCGGCCATTCCCCGTACCAGACGTTGGTTCCGTACAGGAGCGTATGCCACACGCTCAGCACGTAGACGACGATCACGAAACGGTGCAGCCGCCGCCAGGTGTTCGCTCCGATGCGGTGCCGGACGTAGAACAGCAGCCCCAGCGGAATCGCCAGGTACAGGGCGCCCTGCCCGAGCGGGATGGCGATCCGGCCGGTTCCGGAGTCGTACCAGCCAGGGACGAAGCTGTCGGCGAAGCCCACCCACAGCCGCTCGGCCCAGTCCACCTTCGTCTCGTAGCGCACGAGTTCCGCCGCGAACATGAGCGCGTGGGCGAACATCAGCGCCATCGTCGTCAGACTCGTGGTGCGGTGCCAGCGCTCCAGTACCTGCCGGGAGACCGGCAGCCGGGCAGGGCGTGGCCCCGACAGCAGCAGACCGAGCATGACCGTGCCCCAGGCCCACAGCAGTCCCGACCATCCGAACGCCTGGCTGAGCAGGTACATCCAGTAGGTGCCGGCATCGTCCATGAACGGCATGACCGCGACGGTGTCCGAAGCACCCGACTCCATGCGCGCCCACAAGAACGCGAACACGAGCGCCGTGACCACCACCGCCGCGGAGGCGTCCGGCAGGGCGGAGCGCAGATCGCCGCGCAGCGCGACGCGGTCCCCGGGGGGCCGTCCCCGCCCGGGCGGCGCTTCTGCCCCGTCTTCGTCCGGCCTCGCTTCTGACGTCATCAGGGGCCTCCCGGGCACGGGCCACCGCGGCAGCGGTGCGCATGTGTCGTGAGGCAGCAAGTCTGGCTGATGGGGCAGCGATCCTCAGAGGTGATATCCAGCCAGAGCCGCCACGACACCTGCACAGGGGACACGCGGACATCGCTGGAGAGCCGGCTCGATCGGGTGCTCGCCGCCATCGACTGCACCGACCGGTTCGCTCACGTGGAGTTCGTGCTGACCGCCGACGGCCCGGAAGTGGTGGAGGTCAATCCCCGCATCGGGGGTGCGCTGGTCGGGGAGGGTCTGTGCCGGGTGCTCGGCGTCAACGCGTACGAGGCGATGATCGAGTCCGCGCTCGGTCGCCGCCCCGGTCCGATGGACGCGGACTGCCCCGGCGGTCCGGCCCTCGCCTCTGTTCTCGGCTACCCTGCCGCCCCCGGGGTGTTCACCGGCGTCAATGGGCTCGACCGGCTCGCCGACATGCCGGGAACACCCGCCTGGTACCCGGTCCTCGCGATCCGGGCGCTGGTCCTGACGTGCTGCGGTGTCGCGCTCCACCTGCCCGCCAACAAGGCGTACCTCGTGCACGGCGTCGACGACGAGCGCCGTCCGGCGTTCCTGTCGGCGGGCAACGCGACACTCAACGCCGGGACGGCGGTCGGCCCGCCCATCGCCGGACCATTCGTCCTGCCCTCGCCCGGCCGGCTGTTCGCGGCCGTCACGGCGCTGTTCCTCGCGGTCACAGCGGGACACGCACGGCTGTCCGGAACCGGCGGGGCGGGACGCACCCCACCGCGCGAAGCGTGCCGAAGGCGCGGGGCGTACGGCCGGCCCGCACGCCCTTTCGCCGCCGGCTCGGAGGAACGTAGGATCACCTGGTCATCGCCGCGACGGGAGACAGGAAGCCGGTGCGAATCCGGCACGGTCCCGCCACTGTGACCGGGGAGCGCCCCTCCGACATGCCACTGCGCACGGCGCGGGAAGGCGGAGGGAACGTCGATCCGGGAGTCAGGACACTGGTCCGTCGCGGGCCCGTCCCAAGGAGCGCGGACTCCAGGAGGCTTCACGTGTCCCAGCTGTTCACCCCTGCCCGCACGCGCGGGTTCCTTCGTGCCACGGCCGCTGCCGTGTCTCTCACGTCAGTGCTGCTGACCGCCGGCTGCGGTTCGTCCGACGAGAGCCGTGGGGACGCGAAGGCCGGCGCGGCCGTGCCCGCGGGCTTCCCGGTCACGATCGACAACTGCGGTGTGAAGACGACGTACGACAGGCCGCCGTCGCGGGTGGTCACCATCCACCAGCACCCGGCCGAGCTCATGCTCGCCCTCGGCCTGAAGGACCGCCTGGTCGGAACGGCCTTCCCCGACTCCGCCGTCCTGCCCGAGCTGAAGAAGGACTACGAGTCCGTCCCGGAACTGGCGGAGAGGGAACCGTCCTTCGAGACCGTCCTGGACGCCGAACCCGACCTCGTCCTCGGCGGCTACGGCAGCGCCTTCGACGAGAACGAGGGCCGCTCCCGCGAGGCGTTCGCCGACGTCGGCATCGACACCTACCTCAATCGCGAGTACTGCGGCGATAAGCGGGTGACGATGAAGGACACCTACGCCGAGATCCGCACCATCGGCACGATCTTCGGTGTCCCGGACCGGGCCGACGAACTGGTCGCCGACCTCGAAGGCCGCGTCGGCAAGGCCGCCGGCAAGGTCGAAGGCGAGCCCGAGGTGCCCGTCTTCGTCTACGACAGCGGCGACAAAAGCGCCTTCACCGCGGGCGGCAAGAGCCTGGGCACCGAACTGATCCGGCTGGCCGGCGGCGACAACGTCTTCACCGGCCTCGACGACGTCTTCGGTGACGTCTCCTGGGAGCAGGTCGTCGAGCGCAAGCCGGAAGTCATCGCCATCTATGACTACGCCGGTGCCGAAAGCGTCGAGGAGAAGAAGAAGTTCCTGCTCTCCCAGCCCGCGCTCGCCGACGTACCCGCCGTCAGGAACAAGCGGTTCGTCGTCCTGCCGCTGACCGCCACCCTGGTCGGCATCCGCTCGGCCTACGCGGTCGAGGACCTGGCCCGCGGGCTGCACCCGAAGAGCTTCCGGTGACTCAGGCCGCCACCGGCGCGCACGCCGAACGGACGGTGCAACGGCAAGACGCCACCGGCTCGGGAACAGGCCGTACGCGGCTGGCCGTCACACTGCTGGTGCTCACCGCGTTGCTCGTCGTCTCCGCCACGGCGGGCCTCGCGATCGGCTCCGTACATGTACCGCCGGGCCAGGTGTGGGGCATCGTGACGCACGCGCTGGGCGCCGACTGGCAGGAACCGGACTGGTCAAGAGCCCGGGAGACCATCGTGGTGGACGTGCGGGCGCCGCGGGTGCTGCTCGGTGCGGTCACCGGCGCCGGCCTGGCGGTGATCGGCACCGCGCTGCAGGCCCTGGTGCGGAACCCTCTCGCAGAGCCGTACCTGCTCGGCGTCTCCTCCGGGGCGTCGCTCGGCGCGGTCTCGGTGATCGTGTTCGGCGTCACCCTCTTCGGGCCCCTCTCCCTGTCGGTGGCCGCCTTCGTGGGCGCCCTGGGCGCACTCCTGCTCGTGTACGCCACCGCCCGCACCGGCGGACGCATCACCTCATCGCGGCTGGTGCTGTCCGGGGTGGCGATCGCGGCGGTGCTCACGGCCGTCCTCGATCTGCTGCTGCTCACCACCGACCGGGGCAACGAGGCCCGCGCGGTCCTCGCCTGGACCCTCGGCGGCCTGGGCGGGGTCAACTGGGGCACGCTGTGGCTGCCCAGCACCGCCCTGCTGCTCGGTGTCGGCGTCCTCATGGCGCAGGCCCGCAACCTGAACCTGCTGCTGGCCGGCGAAGAAGCGGCGACCACCATGGGTCTGGACGTGGCCCGGTTCCGCGCCCGGCTGTTCGTGCTGCTCTCCCTCGTCACGGGCGTGCTGGTCGCGGCGGCCGGACCGATCGGCTTCGTCGGCCTGATGATGCCCCACATCGTGCGCCTGTTCGTCGGCGGCGACCACCGCAGGGTCCTGCCGACAGCGGCACTCGGCGGAGCGGTCTTCCTCCTCTGGGCCGACATCACCGCACGGACGGTCGCCGCCCCGATGGAGATACCCGTCGGTGTCCTCACGGCCCTGTGCGGCGGACCGTTCTTCCTGTGGCTGATGCGCCGCGACGCCCGGCGCGGCACCGACCGAGGAGTGGCATGACCGCGACCGCACTGGACGTCGACGGCGTCACGCTCACCGCCGGAGCCCGCCACCTGGTGCGCGACGTCTCCCTGACCGCCCGCCCGGGCGAGACCATCGGGCTCGTGGGCCCCAACGGCAGCGGCAAGTCCAGCCTCCTGCGCACCGTCTACCGCGTCCTGCGCCCCGACACCGGCCAGGTCCGCGTCGACGGCGGCGACGCCTGGTCGCTACCGGTGCGACAACTGGCCCGCACCGTGGCGGCGGTGGTCCAGGACTCGGCAGCCGACTTCGACCTCGCCGTCCGCGAGGTCGTCGCCATGGGCCGCACCCCGCACAAAAGACTCCTCGCCGGCGACACCCCAGAGGACGCCGAACTCATCGACTCCGCACTCCTCGCGGTCGACGCCGTCCACCTGGCCGACCGCCCCTTCGACCGGCTCTCCGGCGGCGAGCGTCAGCGCGTCCTCATCGCGCGCGCTCTCGCCCAGCAGCCCACCCTCCTTGTCCTTGACGAACCCACCAACCACCTCGACATCCGCCACCAGTTGTCCGTGCTCGGCGCCCTGCGCCGACTGCCCGCCACCGTGCTGCTCGCCCTGCACGACCTCAACCTGGCCGCCTACTACTGCGACCGCCTCTACGTACTGCGCGCCGGTGAGGTCACCGCCTCCGGACCGCCCGTCGAGATCCTCACCCCGCGGCTTCTGGCCGAGGTCTACGGAGTGGCGGCGGAAGTCGCCGTCCATCCGCGCACGGGCGCCCCGCAGGTGACGTTCCTCCCCGAAGAGCCACACGACTGAAGGCCCCCGTTACTGCCTCGTGCCCGTCCGCGCGACCCAGTGCCGCATCAGGCGACGTTCGCCCTGGACGGTCTGCGACGATGACGCCATGGACGAGGACGTCGTTCCCGTTCTTCGCGTCGAGGACGCCGCGACGGCGGTCGCTTGGTACGAGCGGCTGGGCTTCGCCAAGCAGTGGGAACACCGCTTCGCACCGGGACTTCCCGCGTTCGTCGAGGTCGCCCGGGGCGGGGTGCGGTTGTTCTTGTCGGAGCACAAGGGCGATGCCCGCCCCGACACGCCGGTCCACCTCCGCGTTCGCGATGTCGAGGCCATCGCCTCCGAGTTCGGTGTACAGGCGAGGGACGCTCCGTGGGCGCGTGAGATCGAGCTGCACGGCCCTGACGGCAACCGGCTTCGGATCGGCACACCGGCGGAATGACACTCTCCGGCAATACGTAGCAGGGAAGTTGTGCCGGTGGCTGAGCGAGTACACGTCCGCGAGATCGATGACGACGACGAGCAGCGCCTGCTGCGGATCACCCGACGGGGCAGCGGTTTGCATGTGCCGTAGCGGCATGTGGTCCAGTGGGCGGCGAGCACGACATTGAGAGGTTCCCTCACATGCCCCTTCCTGCGATTCCCCGCCGGGTCAAGATCGGCGATGCCGCCGCGTTCGCCGGGACCACGCCCCGAGCCATCCGCCACTACCACGCCATCGGGCTCCTCGCCGAACCGGAACGCGGCAGCGACGACCGCCGCCGTTACGGATACGACGACATGATCCGCCTGCTGTGGATCCGCAAGATGGCCGATGCGGGTATCTCCCTGGACGACATCCGGGCCGCCTTCATGGGCACCACCGGCATCGAGCAGTCCCTGGCCCGCCTGGAGGAGTCCCTCGCTTCCAAGGCGGCCGCCATCGAAGCCCAGCGGGCCGCCGTGCACCGCCTCCGCGAGGTGGGCGGCCCCCTGGGCCTGCTCTCACCGCTGGTCACCGGCCGCCTGCGCGATCTACCGCCCGGAGCCCTGCGCTCCGCCGACCTCGATACCCTCCTGGTCACGGAGCGCATCTTGGGCCCCCTGGGCGCCGCTGTCCAGGCCGACCGGTTCATCGTCCTGGCCACCCACCCCGAGCTGCGGGCCGAGGAAGACCGCCTGACCGAGGCCGAGGCGGCCCTGGACGACACCATGTCCCCCGACGACCCCCGCATCGAAGACCTGGCCGCCCAGCGATGTGATCACGAGACCGCCCTGGCAGCCGCCATCGAAAGATCCGGCCTGAACGAGTCCCTCGACGTCCTCCTGGCCCAGGAGGACGAGCACGCCGGCGAGGAAGAAGACGGGGCGAGGATGAGCGTGATGGAGGCCATCGGCAAAATGCCGTACGACTTCTCCCCGGCCCGCGTCCGGTACGAGGAACGTGTCCTCGAACTGTTTCACTCGGCCGATCAGGACGGCGACACCGCACGGACCTCCTGACCGGCGTCGGCCCACGGGGGGCGAGCCCGACAAGAGCGGCCCGGAGTGGTGCGGCGCGAGCCTAACCCCGTTGCCCCCGGCGGCCATACAGGACGAACGACAGCACCGCCCCCTTCGCGCTCAGGCCCTTGCTCATCGAGGTCCACGCGGTCGTCTCGATCGAAAACGGCATCCTGCTCACCCTCGGCCCAGTGGCCTCACCGGTCGGCCTCAAGGGGCACGCCGGCTCTCCGGGACGTTCGCGTGAGTGCCTGGCGCGGGCAGCATGGAACGCCCGTCGGCACCGGGCCGACGGGCGTTCCCGGCAGGGAGTGCGGGGAGCGGTACCGGTCAGTGACCGCCCGCCGTCCCGGACAGTTCGTTGGTGCCCTTCGGCAGTGTCACGGATGTCAGCTTCTCACCCGAGTCCAGGTCGAAGGCGTGCAGTTGACGCCTGCCCGGTTCGGATACGTACGCAGTGTGGTCGCGGACGAACAGGGTGGGCCTGGGCTGCTGCCAGTCCAAGGGCTCGGTCCAGTCGCCGACCGCTTCGATCCTCTTCTCCACCTTTCCGCTCTCCGGGTCGATGACGTGGAGGACACCGTTGGTGCCGAGCACGAGGGCTTCGCCGTGCGGGCCACGGGCGAGCGAGCGGAAGGAGTAGCTGGTGCCGAGCTCGACCAGCTTCATCTTCGCCGTGCGGGTGTCGATCAGCGATATGCGGGTCGGTCGTTCCAGTTCCGCCTCGGGGTCGGTCTTGTAGTCGCCCAGGAGGATCGGGGAGACGTCGCTGCCGGCCTGGTTGCCGGTGCGGGCGTAGTCGTCGGGGGCGTCGACCTTGGTGAACCCGCCGTCCTTGTAGAGAAGTACGCCGTCCTCGCAGCCGAGACCGACCACCTCGCCCTGGGCGGCCGCCTCGCCGTGGACACCTGGGCAGTTCTCTGCGCGTGCGATCTCCTTGTTGTTCTTGTCAAGGACGAGGGCGCCGGTGCGCTTCTCCTCGGTGCCCAGGGTGGTGACGAGTTCGCCGTCGGTCAGTTCGATGGCGACGCCGTGGTGGGCCTCGGCGGAGGTGTAGCTGCGGCCCTCCGGCTGCTTGCCGCCGGCCAGGTCCGCGGGATCGAAGACGTTCACCTCGCCCGTACCGTCGGTGAACAGGACCGTACTGTCGCCGTGCCGGACGACGTGTCCGGGCTTCGATCCCTTGAACTCGGCGTCCGTGAAGGTCTGTCGGGCCGCGTCGAACACGCGGAAGCCGCTGTCGGTGGAGATGATGACGTGGTCCTCGTCGCCCGCCGGGTTGATCCGGTTGAAACCAGGCAGCTCGACGGTCTTCGCCAGCTTCAGGGTTTCGCCGTCGAGGACATACAGTCCCCCGTCGTAGGAGGCGACCAGCGGGTTCTCGACCGCGGTGGTCCCACTGCTCTTCGTCTGCCGCTTCGGCTCGGCGTCGGAGGAGGCGTCGTCGCTGCCGCCGCAGGCGGTCAGCGCCATGGACGCCGTCAGCGCGAGGGCCGTGCCCGTGAGCATTCTGGCGCGTGTCGGCCTGTTCATCGTGTGCATGTCCTCTCCGGCCCTGTGGGCACGGGGATGTGTGGTGGAACGGTCGGCGATCGGTGCGCCGGCCCTCGGGGATGCTGGTCAGTCACCGGTGAGGCCCCCGGCCATGGCCGAGGTGTTGGCGCGCATCATCTCCAGGTAGGTGCCGGCGCCCTTGCCCTTCTCGGTCAGCGATTCGGAGTACAGCGGGACGACGTCCACGTCACCGCCCATTTCCTGGCGCAGGACCTCTGCGAGCCGGGTGGGCTGGGAGGAGTCGGCGAAGACGGTGCGCACGTCGGCCTTCTCCATGGCCTGGGTGAGGGAGCGCAGGTCGGAGGAGCTGGGCGAGGCGAGTGTCGTGCCGCTGGGGATGACCGCGCCGATCACGCGGAAGCCGAAGCGGTCGGCGAGGTATCCGAAGACGTGGTGGTTGGTCACCAGGGCACGGCGGTTCTCGGGGATGGCCGCGAAGGACTTCTCCATCCAGGTGGTGAGGTCGGCGAGCTGCCCGTCGTAGTGTGCGGCGTTGTCCCGGACGGTCTCCTCGTCCACGCCGTCGACGTGTTCCACGACTTGGTCGGTGATCAGGTCGGCCGCCTTGCGCACGCGGTCGGGGTCGGTCCAGAAGTGCGGGTCCGGCTCGCCGGCCTCGTCGTCGGGACCGCCCTCCTCGCCGGCGTGGAAGGTGAGGGGATCCGCCGCCTCGCCGGCCGCGAAGGTGGCCACCCCCGAGGCGCGGGCCGCGTCCACGTGCCGCAGCACGTTCTCCTCCAGGCCCAGGCCGTTGTAGACGACCAGGTCCGCGTTCTCCAGCTCGGCGCCCTGTACGGCCGAGAGGCCGAAGGAGTGCGGGTCGGCGTTCGGCTTCATCAGGACGCTGACGTCCGCCTCGTCCCCGACGATCTCCCGGGTGATGTCACCGAGGATGTTGGTCGTCACCACGACCCGGGGCCGCTCGTCGCCGCCCGCGCAGGCGGTCGCCGTACCGGCGACGACGAAGAAGGTGACCAGGGTCAGCAGCAGGGCACGGACCCGCGCGGCCCCCACGCGTACGCTCATCGGCCCGTCTCCACCATCAGGGACGGCCGGACGTCCAGGTCGAAGGTGCGGGCGACACGGAGGTCGTCGTTGTAGTCGATCTCGTACACGCGTTTGCCCGCGGGATCGTTGAGGTAGGCACGGCTCCGGTCGACCTCGATCACCGGTGTCCCGGTCCTGCCGGTGGTGGGCTCGGGGATGTCCTTCAGCAGACGTTCGGTGACCGTGGTCTCCTCGCCTGTGGACATGTCGTAGCCGTGCAGGGCTCCGTCGGTCTCCAGGACGACGAGCGGGGAGCCTTCACCGCCGGTGTTGGCGGCGACCACAGGGCCGGTGTCCACCCGGGTCCAGGCACGCTCGGTGACGTCCAGGACCCGGACGGCGTCCTTGCCCGCGAGTGCGGTGAGTGTGGCGCTGCCCGGACGGTGCCGGAAGTCCGTGGCCCGTTCCGTCTTCGGCACGTCCTCGCCGTACGGGATCTTCTCCGCGGTGAAGGTTTCGTCGTCCTCGTGGACGAGCAGAGCGCCGTCGGCGCAGCCGAGGACGATCCCCCGCCGGGTGACCGCGTCGCCCTTCGGGTCCTCGCATTCGGACTCCGGGGTGGCGACGCGCTTGCCGGACCGGTCGAGCACGACGACCTTCGCGGGAGCGTCGCCGTCACGCGTGAGGGTGATCAGGTGTTCCGCGTACGGGACGACGGGCGCGGCGTAGGTGCCTGGGAGCTGGTCGGGGGCGCCGAGGGCGCCTTGCTCCAGGTCGGTGCGGGGGTATACGCCCGCTTTGCCGTCTGCTTTCGTTACGACGGTCACGCCCGCGTCGCTGCGGATGCTCGTACCGGTGCCGCCCGGGATGTCGCCCACCTCCTGGATCTGCGCGCGGTAGTAGTGCACGTGGTCTCCGTGGTCGACCGTCCAGGCGCCGCTGTCGAGGACGTGGGTGCCGTCCGTGCCGTGGAAGTAGCCGAAACGGCCGTCGGTGGTGAGTTCGGTGACGCCGGCCCTGCGCGCGCTGTCGTGGGTCTTGCCGGTGATCAGGTCCAGCACTCGGGTGTCGCCCGTGCCGGGGTCGCCGAGGAGGAGCCGGGACTGCTGCTCGGCGGCTTCGGTGGCTCCCTCGACGTAGCCGTGGGGGGTGATGGAGGAAGAAGGGCTCTCGGGGCTGGACTTGGCGTCGTCCTGGCCCGCGCAACCCGCGGTCAGCAGGACCACGGACAGGAGTACCGGTACCAGGGGTGTGGCGTTTCTTCGGACGAACAAGGAGATCGCCTCAGGTTTCGTTCGGTCGGGTCGTGGGGGCGTTCGCGGTGAAGGTGGCGGTACGGGCGGTGAGACCGGCGCGGCGTGCATGACGCCGGTGCTGGAGCCCGGAGGCCAGGTGGGACAGGAAGAAGAGGCTGACGGCGAGGGCGGAGACGGTCGCGCCGGCCGCGGTGCTCAGGTGCCAGGAGAGCAGCAGGCCGCCGAAGGTGGCGGCCGCACCGAGGCCCGCGGCGAGGACCATGACGCCGCGGACACTGCGCGCCCAGGGCAGGGCTGCCGCCGGCGGGGCGATGAGCAGGCCGAGGACGAGCAACGTGCCCACGATGTGGAAGGAGGCGACGATGGCCAGAGCCAGTAGGCCGAGCAGCACGGCGTGCGCCAGTCGGGGACGCAGGCCGAGCGTACGGGCCTTGCGCTCGTCGAAGGCCAGGGCCAGGAAGGCACGGTGACCGAGCGTCGAGACGGCCAGCGCCAGCAGCAGCGCCGCCCCGAGGAGGGCGAGGTCGCTCTCACGTACGGCGAGGACGTCGCCGAAGAGGAACCCGGTGAGGTCCACGGCGAACGACTGCGAGCGCGACACGATGATGACGCCGAGGGACAGCATGCCGACGAAGAGCAGGCCGATACCGGTGTCCTGGGACAGCCTCGGAGTGCGGCCGAGGGCGGTGACACCGGCTGTCATGACGGCCGCACTCACCACCGCCCCCACCAGCAGGTTGCCCCCGAGCAGCGCGGCGACCGCGACGCCCGGCAGGAGGCCGTGGGACATGGCGTCGCCGAGGAAGGCCATTCCCCTCAGCACCACCCACGTCCCCGCGAGGGCACATATCGCCGACACCAGAATCCCGGCCCACAGGGCCCGCTGCACAAAGGCCACCTCGAAAGGGGCCGTCAACCACTCCATACAAGGACTCTACAATGATAATCATGTTCAAAAAAC
>NZ_BAABCQ010000091.1:0-30595 GCF_039539045.1 Streptomyces marokkonensis | reverse complement strand
CCTTTGTACTCACCCGAGAGACTCTCTCAGGCTTTCCTCCGGGCGCTTCCCTTCGTTGTCCCCAACACTATCAGGCTTTCCCGGAGCTTCTGACCACCGTCCTGCGGACATGCAGGAGGTGATCCAGCGATAGGATCTGAGCGAGTTGGGTACTGCCGGGGCGAGGACGCCTTGCTTCGCATCGCTCAACCTCAGGCAGGATTAACGACTGTACACGGAGTCGCGGAACGGGTGCAAATCCGTGGGGACTGTGGTCTAGACCTCTAATCGGAACACTCATGCGGAACCGGTACTTCCTATGACATACGCTGCTGCTCGGTGCGCCGTCCGGGACAGGCAGTGACGGCCCGTATATATCTCCGCCACCTGGGAGGCTTCCCATGACCACCGTCTCGTCCCCGCTCGCAGGACGTGCCATCGGACTGGCCGCTGTGCCCGATCCCGTCTTCTCCGGGGCCATGGTCGGCCCAGGTACCGCAATCGACCCCGTGAGGGAGCCTTCCGAGGCGGTCGCCCCCGTGGACGGGGTGATCGTCTCTCTGCACCCGCACGCCTACGTCGTCGTCGACGACAGCGGACACGGTGTGCTGACTCATCTCGGCATCGACACCGTGCAGCTCAACGGCGAGGGTTTCGAGCTGCTGGTGAACAAGGGCGACACCGTCGTGCGGGGGCAGGGCGTGGTCCGCTGGGACCCGGCCGCCGTCGAGGCCGCGGGCAAGTCGCCGGTCTGTCCGATCGTTGCCCTGGAGGCGACGGCCGAGTCCCTCACCGATCTCCGTGAGGACGGCGAAGTGAGGGCCGGCGACAGTCTCTTCCTCTGGAAGTGAGTCGGCGCCGTCGTATGACGGCAGGTAGGACAACCACCGCGGCGGCGGGACCCGCCGCACTATCGGGACGGGTGAGATGGAGACAACGCTGCGAGGCGTCGGTGTGAGCCACGGGGTGGCGATCGGCGAGGTTCGGCACATGGGGACGGCGGTGCTCGAGCCGCCGGCCAAGCAGATTCCGGCTGAGGACGCGGAGCGCGAACAGGGGCGCGCCCGCAAGGCCGTGGAGGCTGTGGCAGCCGACCTGATGGCGCGCGGCAATCTGGCGGGGGGCGAAGCCCAGGCGGTGCTCGAGGCCCAGGCCATGATGGCCCAGGACCCCGAGCTGATGTCGGACGTGGAGCGGCGGATCGCCGTCGGCAGCACGGCGGAGCGCGCGGTGTACGACGCCTTCGCCGCGTACCGCGCCCTGCTGGCCGGTGCCGGTGAGTACCTGGCCGGCCGCGTGGCCGATCTCGACGATGTGCGGAATCGTATCGTCGCCCGTCTGCTCGGCGTACCGATGCCGGGTGTCCCGGACAGCGACGAGCCGTACGTTCTCATCGCGCGGGACCTGGCGCCCGCGGACACGGCTCTGCTGGACCCGACTCTGGTGCTCGGTTTCGTCACCGAGGAGGGCGGGCCGACCAGCCACAGTGCGATTCTCGCGCGGGCGCTCGGCGTGCCGGCCGTGGTGGCGCTGCCGGGTGCCGGGGAACTGCCCGAGGGCACGGTCGTCGCCGTGGACGGCAGTACCGGCGAGATCTTCGTGAATCCTGAGGAGGAGCAGAGGGCCCGGCTGCGGGCGGAGGCGGCCGAGCGCAAGGCGGCGCTGGCCGCGTCGACGGGGCCGGGCGCGACCTCGGACGGTCACAAGGTGCCGCTGCTCGCGAACATCGGCGGTCCCGCGGACGTGCCCGCGGCGGTCGAGGCCGGTGCGGAGGGTGTCGGTCTCTTCCGTACCGAGTTCCTCTTCCTGGACGACAGTGAGAACGCGCCGTCCGAGGAGAAGCAGGTCGCCGCCTACCGGCAGGTGCTGGAGGCCTTCCCCGAAGGCCGGGTCGTCGTGCGGGTGCTGGACGCCGGCGCGGACAAGCCGCTGGACTTCCTGACCCCGGGCGACGAGCCGAACCCGGCGCTGGGCGTGCGCGGGCTGCGGACTCTCCTCGATCACCCGGACGTGCTGCGCACCCAGCTGACGGCGCTGGCGAAGGCGGCGGAGGGTCTGCCCGTCTACCTCGAGGTCATGGCCCCGATGGTGGCGGACCGGGCCGACGCCAAGGCGTTCGCGGACGCGTGCCGCGAGGCCGGACTGCGGGCGAAGTTCGGCGCGATGGTGGAGATCCCGTCCGCCGCGTTGCGGGCACGCTCGGTGCTGCAGGAGGTCGAGTTCCTGTCGCTGGGGACGAACGACCTCGCGCAGTACACCTTCGCCGCCGACCGGCAGGTTGGCGCGGTGTCCCGGCTGCAGGACCCGTGGCAGCCGGCCCTGCTCGACCTCGTCGCGCTGTCCGCCGAGGCCGCCAGGGCCGAGGGCAAGAGCTGCGGTGTCTGCGGTGAGGCCGCGTCGGACCCGCTGCTGGCGTGTGTGCTGACCGGTCTGGGCGTCACCTCCCTCTCCATGGGCGCGGCGTCTCTTCCCTACGTCCGGGCGACACTGGCGAAGTACACGCTGGCGCAGTGTGAGCGTGCCGCGGCGGCCGCCCGTGCGGCGGACAGCGCCGAGGAGGCGCGGAACGCCGCTCAGGCGGTGCTGTCCGGCGAGTAGGGCCGGGCGAGGCCGCCGTCGGCTGTGGTGCGGGGCGTTCCACCTTCGGGTGGGGCGCCCCGCTCGCGTTCAGTGGTGGTGTCCCTGTGGCAGGTGGTCGTCGCCGAGGTCGGGCGGCGCGCAGTAGTCGACGTTGGACTCCGGGGAGATGAGGTCGCCGGACTCGACGTCGGTGCAGTAGGCGTCGAAGACCTCACCGGCGGTCAGGGGTTCCAGACGGTATCCCCGCAGGCGCCAGCCGTGGATGCGGTCGGCGCTGCCCGGGGTGCTGACGCGCATGACGAGTCCGCCGGGGCTGTGGGTGGCGAGGCCGAGGGCGAGGACGCTGGTGAATTCCAGGGCTTCGGCCTCGTCCATGTGCGGGACGCCGTCGATGTCCTCGTCGGCGTGCAGGACGGAGAGAAGGGGTTCCGGGGAGCCGGAAACGCTGCAGACCAGGTGCCTGTCGCCCGGCGGAGCCGTTTCGAGGACGCGGAGGAGCAGACGCGTGGCCCGGATGAAGGCGGCCCGGCCGAGGTCCTCGCCGCAGGTGGCGCAGCTGCCGAGGCGGGCGAGCAGGTTGGACGTGTACTCCCAGGTGGCTTGGCGGACCGCTTCGTCGACGAGGTCCGGGAGGAGGTCTGCGAGGGGCTGTCCGTCGTACGGGACGGTGGGTCCGCCGGCGGCGAGTTCGGCGGTGAATCGGGTGCGGCTGGCGTGGGCGTCGGGGTCGAGGCCCGTCGCCGAGCAGAAGTCTGCGTACTCCTCCGGGTCGAAGAGGGCGACGGTGGTGTGGGTGCCCTGTGAGGCGCGTGACCTGAGCAGGGCTTCCACTTCGTGGAGGTAGGTCGCGTGGTCGTCGAAGGTGAAGCTGCGGTAGCGCCGCATGGCACGGAAGTCGTGTTCGTCGGTGAGCAGTCCGATGGTGCCGGCGATTTCCCGGCGCAGGACGCTTCGCGTGGTCTGGTCGGTGTGCGCCATGTTTCCCCCTGTGCGCAGTCGATCAATGCTCACTCACAGTAACTGGCGGCACTGACAACGGCGTCGGGGCGGGCTCGCGATCCGGCCGTCGTTCGCGGCGGCCGGATCGTTGAGGGCCTGGTCAGGTGCGTTTGCGGGCGAGGTCCTCGTAAAAGTGGAGCAGGTCGAGGTTGTCGATGGAGCCGGGGTTGACGGCCTTGTCCAGGGGGGTGCCTTGGAGGAGGCGCTTGATCGGGACCTCGATGCGCTTGCCGGTCAGGGTGTGCGGGATGCCGGGCACCTCGATGACCTCGTCGGGGACGTGTCGCGGGGAGAGCTGTTCGCGGATGGTCTGTTTGACGCGGTTCAGCAGGGTCTCGTCGAGGGCGGCTCCGGGGGCCAGGTGGACGAACAGGGGCATCCAGTAGCCGCCGTCGGGCTGTTCGACGCCGACGACGAGGGATTCTCTGATCTCGGGCAGCCGCTCGACGGCCTCGTAGATGTCGGCCGAGCCCATGCGGACGCCCTGCCGGTTGAGGGTGGAGTCGGAGCGGCCGTGGATGACGACGGAGCCGCGGGAGGTGAGGGTGATCCAGTCGCCGTGCCGCCAGACGCCGGGGTAGGTGTCGAAGTAGCTGTCGTGGTAGCGGCTGCCGTCGGGGTCGTTCCAGAAGCGGATCGGCATCGAGGGCATGGGGTTGGTGACGACGAGCTCACCGACCTCGTCGGTGACGGGGGCGCCGCTGGGGTCCCAGGACTGCAGGTCGGTGCCCAGGCCGGGGGCCTGGAGTTCGCCGATGTACACCGGGAGCGTGGGGACGGCACCCGCGAAGCAGGAGCACACGTCGGTGCCGCCGCTGACGGATGCGATCCACAGGTCCGCCCCGCTGTCCGCGAACTCGTCGTGCAGCCAGCGGAAGCCGTCGGGCGGGAGCGGGGAGCCCGTGGTGGCGACGCACTGGACCCGGGAGAGGTCGTGGTCGCGGGCCGGGTGCACGCCGGCCTTGCGGCAGGCCATGACGTAGGCGGCGGAGGTGCCGAAGAGGGTGGCACCGGTGCGCTCGGCGATGCGCCACTGGGCGCCGGTGTCCGGGTGACCCGGGCTGCCGTCGTACAGGACGATCGTGGTGCCGGTGAGCAGGCCGGAGACGAGGAAGTTCCACATCATCCAGCCGGTGGACGTGTACCAGAAGAAGCGGTCCTCGGGGCCGAGGTCGCAGTGCAGGCCGAGCTGTTTGAGGTGCTCGACCAGGATGCCGCCCTGGGACTGGACGATGGCCTTGGGCAGGCCGGTGGTGCCGGAGGAGTAGAGCACCCACAGGGGGTGGTCGAAGGGCACCTGCTCGAAGACGGGGTCCGTGTCGGCGGACGTCAGCGTCTGCCATTCCAGCGCGCCCTCGGGGGCCTCGGTGCCGAGGAGCGGGACGTGGACGACGGCGCGCAGGGTGGGCAGTTCGCGGCGCAGTTCGGCGACGGTGTCGCGGCGGTCGTGTTCCTTGCCGCCGTAGCGGTAGCCGTCGACGGTGAACAGGACGACGGGTTCGACCTGCTGGAAGCGGTCGAGGACGCTGCGGGCTCCGAAGTCGGGGGCGCAGGACGTCCAGACGCCGCCCACGGCGGCGGTGGCGAGGAGGGCGATCACGGCCTGCGGGACGTTCGGGAGATAGCCGCTGACGCGGTCGCCGGGGCGTACACCGAGTGCTCGGAGTTCGGCGGCGAGCGAGCCCACCTGGCGACGCAGTTCGGCCCAGGTGACGGGGCTCGGTTCGTGGGTCTCGTCGACGTACAGCAGGGCCGGTTCGTGCGCGCGGGTGTCCGCCGCGCGCAGGGCGTGCTCGGCGTAGTTGAGCGTGGCGCCGGGGAACCACTGGGCGCCGGGCATGGAGCGGTCACCCAGCACGCGCGCGTAGGGGGACGAGAAGCGTACGTCGAACCATTCCGTGACGGCTTTCCAGAAGGTGGGCGGCTCGTCGACGGACCAGCGGTGCAGGGCGACGTATCCGCCCTCGGCGGGGGCGCCGTGGTATTCGGCCGCCCAGGTCTGGAACCTGGTGATCCGGGCCTGGGCGATGCGCTGCGCATCTGGCTGCCAGAGCGGCTGGGGGTTCACGGTCGACATGGGCGGCTCCCGGACTGTGCGCGTGGTGTGCGTCCTGCGCGCACGGGCTGGGGTGTGCGCGTGACGCGGCTGACACGGACGATGCCATGTGATCGACTTCTGCACCAGGGCACACCCCACACAGTCGGTGTCATGAAGATGTGGTCCCGTCACGGGTGAACGGCAGTTGAACGACGCCCGGGCGGGAGGCCGTCGATGGCAGGGTGAGCAGCATGGACGGTCGTGACCTGGTGCGTTCGATAAAAGCGTTCGGTTCTACGGGAGCGGCGCAGGGGTTGCGTACCGTGCGGGCGGCGTGGCGCAGGCGCCGTGCCGACTCCGCGGGTCTGCCGCCGCGGGGTGCGGAGCGTGCGCGGGTGCCGGGGCCGATGCGGGACGTGGAGCCCGGGCCCGGGGGCGGTGTCGTCCGGTTCAGCCGGTCGGAGCTGCGCGTCCTCGTGGCCGTGAACGGCGCCGTCTTCTGGGGCTGGGACGGGGCCGGCCCGGAACCGTCGTACGCGTTGGCGGGCCGTTGTCCGGAGCCGGATCCACGGGCGGTGCTGGAGCCCGACAAGGACGGCGGCTGGCGGGTGGTGGCCGAGCGGGCGACGGTGGCCGTGTCCCGGCACGGTGCGGTCGAGGTCCGTACGCCCGGGGGTCTGGTACTGCGCCGTGAGCTGCCGCCCCGCTGGTGGGAGCCGGTGGGTGGTGGTCCGGCGCGCTGGACTCAGCGGTCGGAGGTGGCGGCGGACGCCCGGTTCTTCGGGCTTGGTGGGCGGGCCACCGGTCCTCGGCTGCGGAAGGGTACGTACCGGCTGTGGAACACCGCTCCGGGCGGGGCCTTCGTTCCGGGTGAGGATCCGTCGTCGGTCACGATGCCGGTGCAGCTGGTGGTGGCCGACGCGGGAACGCATCTGGTGTTCCACGACAGTTCGTGGGACGGCACGGTGGCGTTGCGGGAGGGCGAGGAGGGGTCGGGGTCCGGGCACGACCGGCCCGGGCGGAGTGTGCTGCGGATGGACGGTGGTCCGCTGCGGTGCTGGGTGACGGTGGGCACCCCCGCGCGTGTGCTGCGCACCTGGGCGTCGCTCACCGGTGCGCCGGCGCTGCCGCCCGCGTGGGCGCTGGGTCACCAGCACGCGCGGTCGGGTCCCGGCGACGAGCACGAGGTGCGGCGGATCGTCGCCGGCCACCTGGAGCGTGACCTGCCGCTCGACGCCGTACATCTGGACACCGGCCATCTCGACGCGCATCAGGTCTTCACCGTGGACGAGGAGCGGTTTCCCAAGCTGCCCGTGCTCGCCGAGGAGCTGCGGCGGGACGGGATCCGGCTGGTGTCGGTGGTCGGTCCCGCGGTCCCGGCCGTGCCCGGCAACGCCGCGTACGACAGTGGGGCGAGCGAGGGCGTGTTCGTGCGGGACGCCTCGGGCCCGGTCGTTCGGGGTGTGGCGCCGTCCGGGGAGGTGGTCTTCCCGGACTTCACGCACGCGCGTGCGCGTGCGTGGTGGGGCGGGCTCTACGGAGAGCGGCTCGGGCGCGGGTTCGCCGGGTTCTGGCACGACCTGGACGAGCCCACCTCGTTCGCCGCTTTCGGGGAGTCGACGCTGCCGCGTTCGGCCCGGCACTCGTTGGAGGGCCGGGCCGGTGACCACAGAGAAGCGCACAACGTGTACGCGCTCTGCATGGCCCGGGCCGGCTACGAGGGGCTGCGGTCCCTGGCCCCCGGGGAGCGGCCGTTCGTCCTCTCGCGGTCGGGGTGGGCCGGCATGCAGCGGTACGGCGGCACCTGGTCCGGGGACGTGGCCACGGGCTGGCCGGGGCTGCGGGCGTCGCTGTCGCTGGTGCTGGGGCTCGGGCTGTGCGGGGTGCCGTACGCGGGGCCGGATGTGGGCGGGAGCGGCGGGAGTCCCTCGCCGGAGCTGTATCTGCGGTGGCTCCAGCTGACTGCCCATCTGCCGCTGTTGCGCACGCGTGGGGGCTCGCGGGCAGGGGGTGGCGAGCCGAGGGAGTGGGGTGCCGAGGTGCTGGAGCACGCGCGCGTGGCGCTCGTCGAACGGCGGCGGCTGCTGCCGTACTTCGTGACGCTGGCGCATCTGGCCCGGCGCACGGGCGCGCCGTACGTGCGTCCTGTGTGGTGGTCGACGCCGGAGGAGCGGGCGTTGCGGGACTGCGAGGACGCCTTTCTGCTGGGCGACTGTCTGCTGGTGGCGCCGGTGCTCGATCCGGGGGTGGACCGGCGGGCCGTGCGGCTGCCGCGGGGGCGCTGGTACGACGTGGTGACGGAACGGGCGTACGAAGGACCCGCGCGGGTTCTCGCCGATGCTCCGCCGGGCCGGATTCCGGTGTTCGCGCGGGCGGGAGCGGTGGTTCCGGTGCGCGGGGAGGACGGCGGGACGGAGCTGGAGGTGTGGGCGCCCGCGCGGGGGCGGACCGGTGGCGGTCTGGTCGTTCCGGACGCGGGCGACGGCTGGGCGGAACCGGAGATCGAGCGGTACGTGTCCCGTTGGGAGGGACTGCGGGTCGTCGTGGAGCGGGAGTGCGAGGACGGCGTGCGCGAGCCGTCCTGTCCGGTCCGCGTCCGTGGGTTCGAGGAGCGTTCCGCTCAGACGTAGTGGCCTTCGAACCAGGCCCGCGCGGCCTGGGTGTGGAGGGGAAAGGCGAGCTCCTCCGCACGGCGCAGCAGGTGCCATCCGTCGGTCTCGTTCGTGGCGGCGGACAGCGGGAGGGCCTCGGCCGGCCGTTCGGGGAGGAGACCGAAGAGCAGCAGGTGGCCGTCGGGCGAGCTCATGGCGTCGGCGAGCCGTACGTCGTGGTCGGCGGCGTCGATGCCCGTCTCCTCCTCGAGCTCGCGGACGACGGCCCGCCGCCAGTCCTCCCGGTCGTCGACGTAACCGCCGGGCAGTGCGACGCCTCCGCGAGCGGGAGCCACGGTGCGGGTGATGACGACCAGGGCCGTACCCTGTGCGTCGTACACGGGTTGGAGGGCGACCGCGACCGGCAGCGGGTTGCGATAGGCCGCTGTTCCACATGCGGAACAGCGGCGGGGCCAGCCGGAGACGCCCTCTCCGTAGGGCGTTCCGCAGCTCGAACAGTGGGAGTCCGGTGCGGAGTCGGACACGGAGGTCTCGGGTTCGGACACGCGGCGGACTGTATCCGATCGCGGAGGGCGCGGCTCCGGCGGGCGGCTCAGCGGCGGCCGGCGAGCGACTTCGCGGAGACCGGGAAGTCGAAGTAGGTGTCCGGGTAGGGCTCGGGCTTGTACGTGAAGTGCCACCACTCCTCGGGAAGGTTCACCAGGCCGACGTCCTCCAGCGCGTTCTTGAGCAGCAGGCGGTTGGCGCGCTGGGCTCCCTGGATGCGGGGGTCGAGGGTGTGGGAGCGGGTGTCGAAGCAGTCGTAGCCGGTGCCCATGTCGACGGAGTTGTCGGGGAAGCGCTCGTCCTGGGGGGCGAAGCAGGGCACCAGGGGCTGTCCCGGGTGGGAGGGCCGGGTGGGTTTCGCCGCAAGTCTCACGATCGTGAGGTCGACGGTGGAGCCGCGGCTGTGGCCGGACTTCTCCGCGATGTATCCGTCCGCGAACAGACGGGTCTTGTCGACGTCCGGGTAGAACTCGGCCTTCATGTCCTGGTCGTCGAGGTCCTCGGCCCAGCGGACGAAGTGGTCGACGGCGCGCTGCGGCCGAAAGCAGTCGTACACCTTGAGTGAGTAGCCCTGGCGCAGCAGGCGGATCTGGGCCCGGTGGAGGGCCTCGGCCGCGGGACGGGTGAGGATGCACAGGGGCTGCCGGTAGCCGTCGACGCGCTCGCCGACGAAGTTGTGCGGGGTGACGTAGCGCATCTCCTGGAGGATCGTCGGGTCGATGCTTCTCAGGGCCACGAAGTCCTTCGGGGCCTTCGGGTCCGGCTTGGCCTGGGCGGTGGCGGGGACGGCCGTGACGGCGAGCAGGGCGGCGAAGGCGGCGGCCAGGCCTCGGAGAGCGGTGGAGAGTCGTGTCATGTTCCCTGCATCTATCAGGTGTGGGTTCCACGGGGGAAGTGGGCGGGTCGGCGACACCCCCGGTTCGCACGCTGGGTGAGCGCGCCGGAATCCTGCGTGAACGTCACGTGAACTGGGCCCGTGTGGCTGTCGGCGGCGCCATTCTGCTGCCGTGCGCTCCTGGACGGATACTCTCCGCTTCGCCTTCCAACCGGTGGTCAACCTGATGACCGGCTCGGTCGCGGCGCTGGAGATACTCGTCCGCCCGGAGACCGGCGACATCCTGGCCGAGGCCCGCCGCGACCCGGAACTCGACGGCCGGCTGGCGGTAACGGCCTTCCGCGCGGCGGTTCGTAAGGGAACCCTGCTGCCGCTGCACGTCAACGTGTTCGCGGGCACCCTCGCCGACCTCGGTGGCCTGCGGGGGCTGCACGACGCCGTGCGTGAGGCGGGGCGGATGCCGTGGGAGGTGACGGTCGACGTCTGTCCTCCGTACACGCATGTGCCGCGTCGGGCGCTGCTGGAGGCAGTGACCGCGTTGCGGGGCCAGGGGTTCCGGATCTGCGCGGATGGCGTCGGTGACGGGGACGCGCCCCTGCGGCTGCTGACGGATCTGGCGCCGGAGTTGGTGAAACTCGACTCGTCGCTGCTGGCGCGGCCGGCCGCCGTCCGGGCGATGCGGGTGATGTGCGACGAGTTGGGTGCGCTGCTGTCCGTGGAGGGTGTGGAGACGGAGTCGCAGTACGCTGCCGCGCGGTCGGCCGGGGCGCAGTTGGCACAGGGCGAGTTGTTCGCGCCGCCGGCGCGGTTGCCCGCGGCGGACGTGTACGTTCCGCCCGGCTCCGCCGGTGTCGTCCCGGTGCCGCGCTCGGGGCCTTCGGTACGGCAGTTCGTGCGGCCGGCCGCGCTGCTGCCCGCGACGGCTTCGGCAGGGCAGGTGCGGGCGCTGCTGACCGGTTCGCCCGACGTGTCCGGGGTGCTGCTGGTGGACCGGGACGGGGTGCCGGTGCGGTCGGTGCACCGCTCCCGCTTCCTGCTGTCGATGTCGGGGCGCTACGGGCATGCGCTGTACGCCGACCGACCCGCCCTGAAGCTCGGTGACCTGCCTCGGACGGTGGGTGCCGACGCGACGGCCTGGGAGGTGCTGGACGTGGTGGCGGTCGGCGGCCCGGGCCGTACGTCGGACGACGTGGCCGTGGTCGACGCGTGTGGGCGGTGCGTGGGCGTCGTACGGCTGGCGGATCTCGTGCGGGCGCTGGCCGAGAGCCGGGTGGAGGAGGCGGCCGGGCTCAATCCGCTGACACGGCTGCCCGGTTCGGACGCGATCACGGGTGAAGCGGACCGGCGGATCGCGGACGGACGGGCGTTCTCCCTGAGCTGGCTCGATGTGGACCACTTCAAGCAGGTCAACGACGGCGCCGGGTTCGCGGCGGGTGACGAGCTGATCCGAGCCGTCGGGCGGGCACTCCTGCGGGAGGCGGTGGGCTCCACGCGCGTGGGGCACATCGGCGGGGACGACTTCCTGGTGCTCACTGATCCGGAGGAGCTGGATCCGCTGGCCGCCTCCGTGCTGGACGTGCCCTGGTCGGCCGGTGGGCGGTCCGTGACCCTCTCCTTGGCGACGGTTGTGTGCGCGCCGGGCAGCGTGCCGGACCACCGACAGGCGGCGGCCTGTCTGGCCCCGCTGAAGAAGGCCGCGAAGACATTGCACGGGGCGAGTTGGGTGCTGGGCCGGGCGGGCGTGCCGGGGCACGAGGTCCGGCGTGGGTCGGACCGGGCGACGGCGCCGGCGAGGTGAGCCGGGTCGGTGCCGCGCCACCGGGACGTGACTGCGCGGCCGTCGTCGGCCACCGACTCGAGGCGCACTGGCAGCGGGACGTCGAGTGGACGCCCGCCATGGACACGTCGGTACGGGACCGGGAGTGACGCGGCTGGCGCAAGGCGGTCGAGAAGAGCTTCGGCTGGATAAGGACGGGGGACGGACAGGTGCCGGGCAGGCTGGAGGGGGCACGCGCGCGGGTGTCACTCCCGTGCCCCCGGCTCCGGCCCGGCGCTCGGCCCGGTCGTCGGCTCGACGGGACGTGGGGCCGTCAGGTCGACGGGACGTCGGGCCGTCAGGTCGTGACGACCCTGCGGCGGTCCGCCGCCTGGGCCATGGCGTGCTGGACCACGCCGATGAGTGTCTCCTTGACCGACTCCCGGTCACGGGCGTCGCACATCATCAGGGGCACGTCGGCGTCGAGGTCGAGGGCCTGGCGAACGGTGTCCGCCGGGTAGCGGGCCGACCCCTCGAAGCAGTTGATGCCGACCACGAACGGGATGGAACGGCGTTCGAAGTAGTCGATCGCGGCGAAGCAGTCCTCCAGGCGGCGCGTGTCGGCCAGCACGACGGCACCGAGCGCGCCCTCGGAGAGCTCGTCCCACATGAACCAGAACCGCTCCTGTCCGGGCGTGCCGAAGAGATACAGCACCAGGTCCTCGCGCAGCGTGATCCGCCCGAAGTCCATGGCCACCGTGGTGGTGTGCTTGCCCTCCACCCCGCTGACGTCGTCGACGGGCCGCCCCGCCTCGGTGAGCAGTTCCTCGGTGCGCAGCGGGCGGATCTCGCTGACCGCGCCGACGAGGGTGGTCTTGCCGACGCCGAAGCCGCCGGCCACCAGGATCTTGAGCGTGACGGGCTCGACCGGCGGCTTGCCGCGCTGAGAACGCCCGAAGATCATCGATCTCTTCTCCTTAACATGCCACTTGCCGTGTGGCACGACGTGCCACCTGTCGTGCCGCTCACCGTGGCCGACGATCGGTTCACAGTGCCCTCAGTCCGCTGATCACGTCGCGCAGGATGTCCTCGTCCGGCAGCTCGGCGGGCGGCACGGGCCGGTTCACGTGGACGAGTTCGACGTCGACGAGGTCGCCGACCAGGACTCGCACTACCCCGATGGGCAGGTCGAGTCCGGCGGCGAGTTCGGCGACCGACTGCGGGGTTTCCCGGCACAGTCCGACGATGTCCACGTGCTCCGGGGAGAGCGTGACGTCCGCCTCCGGATCGTCCGCGTGAGGTTCCGCGACGACCACCGCGATCAGATCGAGGCGGTGCTGCGCCGCACTGGTCGTGCGGCCTCGCGTCATGGCGTACGGACGGACGACGGGCCCGGCCTCGTCGTCGAACCAGTGGTTTCTTCCCAGACCGTCTGCGCTCATGTCATCCCACTTACCCGCCCGAGGGCAGATCGGTGCGCGGAGCGGTGCCCAGGTGCACGCCGACCCGCTTGACGAGGAGGGTCATCTCGTAGGCGACCTGGCCGACGTCGGAGTCGGCGTCCGACAGGACGGCGAGGCAGCTGCCGTCGCCGGCGGCGGTGACGAACAGGAAGGCGTCATCGAGTTCGACGACCGTCTGCCGGACGCTGCCCGCCTCGAAGTGGCGGCCCACGCCCTTGGCAAGGCTGTGGAAACCGGACGCCACGGCGGCCAGGTGTTCACTGTCCTCCCTGGTGAGGTCCTTGGAAGCCCCGGTCGCCAGGCCGTCGCCGGACAGAACGAGGGCTTTGCGGATGCTCGCGACACGGTCCACCAGGTCGTCGAGGAGCCAGTTGAGCTCCCCCGACTTGGTCGCGATGTGGCCGGTCGTCTTCGGTGCGGTCATCGACCGTCCCCCTTAGTCGTTCCTTGTGGTGCTTGTGGTGCTTGTGGTGCTTGTGGTGCTGTGCGGCCTGATACGTCGTCCTCCGCGGTGTTTTCCTCGCGGCCGCGCCGCCAGCCGCGTTGCAGCGAGGCCATACGGCTGCGTACTTCCTCGGCGTCCCGGTCGGCCGGGTCGGAGCGGTCTTCCGCGGCCGGTTCGGGGCTCTGTCTGAGCTGAGGTGCCAGATTGGCCTGCCGTACGCGCCGGGGCAGCGCGCCCGTACCGGGTCCGGCACCGCCCGGAGTGCCCTTCTGGACGGCGGGTGTGCGGACGGCGGGCCGCACGCGGTCCCCGGTGTTGCCGGACACGGAGCCCCCTCGAACGGGGGACGCTCCGCGGCGGCGGGCCGGGAGGGACGGCAGCGCGTCGGGCTCGGTGTGGTCGGTGTGGTCGGTGTCACGACCGTCGGTGCGGTCGGTGTCATGACCATGGGCGCGGTCGGTGTCACTACCATCGGCGCGGTCGTCGACCCGGGTGTCCGGGCCGTCACCGCGTCGGATGTCGCGACGGCGGCGGGCCGGCAGCGCGGGCGGCTCGCCCGTCCGTGTCTGAGGCCCGGTCGGGGCCCCCGTCCGCTCCGCGCCTGCCGGGGCCGTCTCGTCCTCGGTGTCCCGGGGGGCCCGTGCGGAGACCGGACGCCCGTGCGAACTGACCAGCTTGGGGGTACGGCGGCGGGGCAGCGCGGCCGACGCGCCCGTCTCCTCCTCGTCCTGGGGCGACTCGGCTCCGCGGTCGGCCTCCTGACGTCGCCGTTCGGCGCGGCGCGCCACCTGGTCACCGTCCGCCGCGACGAGTGGGCGGTGCGGGCGGAGCAGGCCGCCCCGCTCACCGGCCTGGTCCCCGAGCGCGCCCGGCAGGTCGCCGAGGGCGTCCAGGTCGACGGGCGCCTCCAGTTCGACCGGACCGTCCAGCATCGGGGCCGGCCGTTCCGGCAGCCGGGCGGGCACGTGGGCAAGTGCGGAACGGCGGTTCTCCGCCCGCTCCTTCTCCTTGGAGTGCTGGGGGCGGTCGAGGCGGAAACCGACGCCGTTCGTGTCCGGGGCGTCGTCCGTGAGCAGCGCGTCGGGCACGAAGACGACCGCGGTGGTGCCGCCGTACGGCGAAGGCTGCAGGGACACCCGGACGTTCTGCCGCTGGGCGAGCCGGCTGACGACGAAGAGGCCGAGCCGGTCGGTGTCGGACAGTTCGAACTCCGGTGTCTCGGCGAGCCGGAGGTTGGCGTCGAGAAGGGCGTCTGCCGCCATGCCGAGGCCGCGGTCGTGGATCTCCAGGGTGAAACCGTTGGCGACGCGCTCGCCCAGTACCTGCACGGCGGTGTGCGGCGGCGAGAACACCGTGGCGTTCTCGAGGAGTTCGGCCACGAGATGGGTGAGATCCGCGACGGCCGGTCCCGTGACGGCGATGCGGGGCAGCCGGCGGACCTCGATGCGCTCGTAGTCCTCGACCTCGGCGACGGCGGCCCGCACCACGTCCATGAGCTGGACGGGCTTGCGCCACTGCCGGGACGGGGCGGCTCCGGAGAGGATGACCAGGCCCTCTGCGTGCCGGCGCATACGGGTGGTCAGGTGGTCCAGGCGGAACAGGTCGGCGAGTTCCTCGGTGTCCTCGGTGCGGCGCTCCATGGTGTCGAGCAGGGTGAGCTGTTTGTGCAGCAGCACCTGGCTGCGGCGCGCGAGGTTGACGAACACCTCGGACACGCCGGCACGGAGTTCGGCCTGTTTGACTGCGGCTTCCACGGCGGCGCGCTGGAGGGTGTTGAGGGCCTGGCCGACCTCGCCCATCTCGTTCTTGTCGTACTCCAGGCGCGGCACCTCGGTCTCCACGTCCACCTGTTCACCGGCGGAGAGGCGGCGCATCACGCTGGGCAGCCGGACGCCGGACGCCTCGTGGGCCTCCAGCCGCAGCTGCCTGAGGTCGCGGATGAGGGATCGGCCGACGCGTACGGACAGGAAGAGGGAGTACAGCAGGGCGAGCAGGCCGAGCACACCGGCGATGACCACCTTGGCGATGACGTTCGTGGCGACCGGGTCGACGCGGTCCTGGTAGCGGTCGGCGGCCTGGTCGTCGAGGTCACCGAGTTCGTCGAGGACGCTGCCGGCGGCGGTGTCCCAGCTCTTGGCGGTGACGCCGTGGGGCGCGCCGGCCTCGACCGAGACGGCCGCCTCCTCGGCGGCCCGCAGGGGGGCTGAGGAGGCGTTCTTCCAGAAGCGCTGGTATCGCCCGCGGTCAGCGGCGGGCAGCTGTGGAAGGTTGGTTTCGTACATCATGGTCCGCTGGGCCACGAAGTCGGAGATGTCCCGTACCTCGCTGCGGGTGAGCCGGCCCGTGACCAGGGCCGATCCGAGGAGGGCGTCTTCGCGGGAGAGCAGTTCACGGGCCCGGGAGACGTTGACGAGTGCGCGGTAGTGCTTGTCGAGGGCCACGTTGTCGACGACGTACAGGTTGGCGAGCAGCTCGTGACAGGGGTCGACCAGCCTGTTGTAGAGGCCCAGGGCGAAGGCTCGGTCGACGGTGCCGTCCTCGACGCTGCGGCGCAGCGCGCCGATGCCGTCGAAGGCGTCCAGTACGGCGGTGAGCCGCTCCTCCTCGGCCTGTCCCAGCGCGTCGCGTACGTCGGCGTCCGCCGCGTTGCGGCGGATCTCGGCGATGGCCTCGTCGGTGGCGGTACGGCTGCGCCGCAGATCGGAGAGTCCGTCGGAGGCACGCGGGTCGGCGAGGTGGACGAGCGTCTGGCGGCGTTCCTGCTGGAGGACGCGGATGGTGTCCTCGACCGGGTAGCCGATCTCCTCGACGACGGTCGAGACGCTGAACAGGCGCGCCGCCTCGCGTCCCGTGAGCACCGTGGCGAAGGCCCAGATCGCGGTCAGGGACACAAGCGGCACGAGAAGCAGCGCCACGATCTTCCGGCGGATCGACTTCCCGCGAAAGCGCATGGCCTCCCCCAGCTCGACCCCCACCGGCAGGGGGTACGCATATACGTCAACAAACGGCGCGAGCCTACTACTGACGCACTGGTAACTCGAAGACCCGTCCGGAGGGCGAACTCACGCACCGGCGGTCGGCGATGGTCAGTTGTCCGGTCATTGCGGGAGATTCCCGCCCGAGCTCCGTTGGCGGGCAGGCAGGAGTGTCCTTGCGGTGCGGCGAGCGAATTGGCCGAAATTCTTCTTCTGCGCCGATTTCTCGGGAATCTTGAAGGCCCGTCGTTCGTCCTTCACTACGGGATGTGGAGGCGGAATCGGCCGCAGGAGCCGCATCCCGCCCTCGGGCGGCGTAAAGCAGCGCAAGCCGGGCAGCCAGAGGGGAGCCGGGTCTTCGGACGCGGGCGAGCTGTCTGCTGGCGGTGGGGAGTGACATGTTGATGGGCACGGCGGAGCGACGCGAGGCGCCCAAGGACGGCGGTACGGCCGAGTCGACGGCCCCCTCGGTCCCCGAGGAGTCGGATCGCGGCATTCCGGTGGCTGGGCCGGACGCGCCGGCATGTGAACGGCCGGCGCGGCCGAAGCAGTCGTACCCGCGGGAAGCGCGGGAACAGCAGTCGGCCAACCGGCCGTTGTGGGCGGAGGAGCCCGCGCGGCGACGTCGCCTGCCGGATCCGGTGCGTACGGCGGCCGTACGCGCGGTGCTCGTCGTCGCCGTGACACTGATCATGGCGATGGTGGCCTTCCTGTGCACGCTGGCGGGATCCTGGCTGGCGTTCCCCATGGTGATCGGCAGCGTGACGGGCACGGTGGTGGCCACGTGGGGCGTGCTGGACGTCTGGGTGACACGGCAGGTCTGGAATCAGCGGCACGGCGTGGTATCGATGCCGAGCAGCACCGCGCGGGCCATGCGACGGGAGCGTCGCCGGGCCAGGCGGCAGGCCCGGTCCGCGGAGCGGGCCCAGGAGCGGATACGCCGGCGGGGCGGCGCGGGGCAGTTGTCGCACTCCTGAGCGGCCGGTTTCGGCGCGTTCCTGAGCGATCGGGCTACCGCGGGTCCCCGCTTCACGGCACGGCCGACCGCACGGGGCCGAGTGTCAGCACGGGCCGAGTGTCCGCCGGGCCCGTGCGGCCGTCCGACCCATGCACCCGGTCTCATGGGCGAGTTCCCGTCGCGCCCTGCGTGAAGGGGCGTGGCCGGCCACAGCGAGTACCGCGCTCCTTTCCCCCACTGGTCGGACCATGTGATCCGAACCGCATGTTCCCGCTCGCCCGAGGACCGCACGGTCGTCGAGTGCGACTGGCTGTACGTCCCGGACGTCGGGGCCGTCCGGGAACAGGAGGGCGCGCCCGGCACGGCTAGGCGGGTGACTGGGTGGGCCGTTGGAACATCCGGGTCGCCGTGATCTCACTGTGCACCGCCTCACCGCCGCCCTCGGCGGCCGGGGTCGGCTGGGGCAGTCCCGGCCGCAGGTGCTCCTCCACGTTGATGTACTTCAGGCCCGCCCGGAGGTCGGCGTCGTTGCGCAGCCGGATGACGAGGGGGAACTCGGCGAGCGCGGTCGTGTCGAACAGGCCGGTCGTATACAGGAGCTGGACGCCGAGCGCGTCGGACACTGCCCGCTGTAGCTCCAGCAGGTAGGTGGCGTTGGCGCGGCCGATGGGGTTGTCGAGGAACAGGGTGCCGGCGTGGCGGTGCCGGTCGCGGCCCCGGTCGTTGCTGCGGAGCGCGGCCATCGTGCAGTACAGGGCGATGGCCGCGGTGAGCAGCTGGCCGCCGGAGAAGACGTCGCCCATCTGACCGACGGGGACACGCTCGGCGCGCAGTACGGCGTCGGGCTTGAGGATCTCGACGGCGACCCCCTTGGGCGCCAGGGCGGCGGCGACACCGCGCAGCAGCAGGGACATGCCGTCGCGGCGCAGGTCGGAGTTCTTCTTCACGGCGGCGCGGGTGGCTTCGTCCACGACTTCACCGAGCCGCTCGGTGAGGGTGGCCTGGTCGGGTTCCTCGAAGCGGATGCGCAGGAACTCCTGCCCGGACCACTCCCCGAGGCCTTCCGGCAGCCGGGACAGCCGCTGGGCGGAGCGGAGAGTGGCGAGGGCCGACTCGACCAGGCCGCGCAGCCGGTCCACGATCGAGTCGCGGTTGCGCTCCAGCTGTGCCAGCTCGTCGGTGAGGACCCGGAGCCGGGGCGCGAAGGCGTCCGCCCACTTGCCCGCGTGTTCGGGCAGCGCGGAGGCGGGCAGCTCGCGGATCTGCTGGCGCGCGGGAGTGCGGACCTGCTCGTAGCGGGTGGAGTTGGCGTGCCGGACGAGGATGTCGCTCGCCTCGCGTACGGCGGCTTCGGCGGCGGACAGGTCGGCGGCGCAGCCGCGCAACGAGCGGCGGGCCTCGGCGGCGGACTGGCGGGCCTCCTCGAGACCGCCCGGGTAGGGCTCGGGGACCTCCGACTCCTCCTCAAATCCGTGCTCGCGCAGCAGGTCGCGGAGCATGGCGGCGATCTCGTCGAAACCGCCGGCCGCGTCCTCGGCGGCACGGTGGGCGTCGAGCAGTTCGGCGTGGGCCTCGCGGGCCTGGGTGAGGGCCTCGGTGCGGGAGGCGAGTTCGGCGGTCGCGGTGCGCAGCAGGGTCTGGGCGTGCTCGGCGTCGCGCGGAAGGAGTTCCCCGGGGAGTTCGGTGTGGACGTCGCCGTCCTCGGGAGCGTGCCGTTCGGCCTCGCCGCGCAGCCGGCCGAGCTGTTCGCTCGCGCTGGACACACGGGTTTCCAGGAGCTGGACCAGCTCCTCGGCGCGGGCCGCGGCGGCCTGCCGGGACGGTCCGTCGGAGCCGTCGGGCGACTCCAGCAGCTGCGCGGCCCGGGTACGAACCTTGTTGCTGAGCCGGTCCAGGTCGGCGCGCGCCGCGCTTTCGTCGCTCTCCGCGCGAGCCTGCTCGGCCCGCAGGTCGGCGCCGACGCCCACCTTCTCGTAGAGCTGGGAGGCCGCGCGGTAGGCCTCCCGGAGGGCGGGCAGGGACGTCTTCGGCGCGTCCGTGCCCTTCTCGGGCGCTTCGGGGGGTACGTCGTCGGGGGCGCCGGCGATCTCGGAGCGCTCGGCGCGCAGCGCGCGGGCGGTGCGGCGGGCGTCGTCGGCGGCACGCTGGGCCGCGCGGCGGTCCTCGTCGGCGGCGCGGGCCCGCTCCAGGCAGACCTGGGCGCGGGCCTCGGCCTCGGCGCCCTCGTCGGCCAGTTCACGGAGTTTGACCTGCCAGCCGGCTCGCTCGCGCAGCCGGAAGGCGAGTCCGGCGAGGGCGTCGGCGGCTCGGCGTGCCTTCTGCGCGGTCTCCTGCCGCTCGTCCCGCATCCGTACGGCCTCGGCGGCGCTCTCGTCGGCCTCGGCCCGCAGCGTCCGCGCCTCGGTCAGTTCGGCCTCGGTCTCCTCGGCGAAGGCGCGCGCCTCCTGGGCGGTCCGTGCCAGCTCGGCGAGGCGTCCGGCGGGGCAGCGGGTGCGCCAGGAAGCGAGCCGGGCCGCCAACTCCCGGTCCTTGCCGAGCCGGGCGGCGAGGGTTCGGATGTCCTCGTCCCGCTCCGTCGCCCGCGCGCGCAGGGCGTGCCGCTCCTCGTCGGCGGCGTACTCGTCGTGCATGGCGGGGTTGGGCGGTACGAGGAAGACGTCCCCGGTGTCGGAGTCCGGCGCCGGGGTGGGCGCGAGCAGGGCGGCGGCCGTGCCGACGGCGACGGCGGAGCGGGGCAGCAGAGCCGCGTCGCCGAGGACGTCGCGGGCCCGGGTGTGCGAGTCGGGGTCTGTGATGATCACGCCGTCGACCAGCTCGGGGCGGGCGGCCAGCACACGCGCGTGGTCGGCGGAGTCGACGGCCTGCGCGAGGTAACGCCAGCCGGGCAGTGCGGGGATGCCGTGCTCACCGAGGAACTCCACGGTGGCCAGGACGTCCGGGCCGGGCGGCAGCAGTCCGCCGTCGCCGAGCGCGCCGAGGATGCGGGAGTCGTCGGCGGCGGCGGTGCGCAGGTCGAACAGCTGGCGTTCGGCGGAGGAGACGGTGTCGTCGAGCAGTTCGCGCAGCTCGTCGGCGAAGCGGTCGAGTTCCTCGGGCGTCAGTGCGCCGTCGGCGCTGTCGGCCGCGGCGGCCGGGTCTCGGTCGGCGTCCTGGCGGAGCCGGTCCCGGCGGGCCCGGGGGATGCCGGGGCGGGTCCCGGCGGCCATGCCGAGCAGGTCGGCCAGCCGCTCCTCGGCTGCCAGGGCCTCGGCCGTGCGGCGCTCGGCCTCGTGGGCGTGTCCGGCCGCGGTGGCTGCGTCCGCCGCCCGGGCCGCGGTCAGTTCGGCGCGGCTCTCGGCGGCCGCCGCCTCACGCGCGTGCTCGGTGGCCCGGCGTGCCGTCTCACGGATCGTGTCCCACGCCTCGACGGCACTCTTCTCGGCGTCGCTGGCCGCGAGGGCGGCGCGGGCGGGGTCGGCGTCGGGCGCGGTGTCGTCGAGCCAGCCGGCCCGGACCGCTTCGGCGGTCTCCCGCTCGACCTCGGTGAGACGCTGGCGCAGGTGCCCGGCCTCGCTGCGGGCCCGCTGCACCTCGGTGGCGGCGGTCGTGGAGTCGCGGTGCGCGGCGTCGCTGACCTCCTGGAGGGACGCGGAACGCTCCTCCTCCTCGTTGGCGTGGTGCTCGGCCTTCCCGGCCGCCGTGTGCAGGGCGCGGACGAGCTCGACGGCGGCCTTGGCACGGGCGGCGAGCGCGGGGGCCGCGTCCCGCTCGGCCTCCTGGATCGCGGCGGACACGCGGGCGGCCCGGTCGGCTGCGGCGCGGTGCCGCAGGACGGCCTCGGCGGCCTGCCAGGCGGAGTGCAGGGTGCGCGCGTCGGCGAGTTCACGCTTCTGCGCGGCGGCCGACTTCTCGGCCGCCGTCAGGGCCAGTGAGGCGTGCCGGTAGGCGAGTTCGGCGGCGATGAGGCCGCTGCGGTCGCGGGCCGACTCGGCGTGCGTGACGGAGTACGCGGCGGCGGTGACCCGCTGGGCGAGGTCGCCGGCCCGGGCCCGCTCCCGGGTGCCGCGGGCGGTGAGCCGGCGGGCCAGGGTCCTGGTCCGGCGTTCGGCGGCGGTGTGGATGTCCCGCGCGCGGGTGCGGACGTCGGCGGCCTCGACGATCCTGCCGAGGAGGTCGACGGACCCCGCGGTGAAGTCTCGTTCGGCGATCAGCTCGGCGCGCCGGCCCAGCTTGTTGCCGAAGCCGCCGACCAGGTCGGCGAGTCCGTCGGTGTCGCGGGTGTCGGTGACGGCGCGCAGCAGCAGGTCGGTGAAGTCGGAGTCCTTCTTGACCGCGAAGAGGCCGGCGGCCTCGCCCTCGTCGGCGTTCATCTCACGCTGGTAGCGGAAGAGTTCGGGGTCGAGGCCGAGCTCGGTGAGGTGCTCGACCCAGCGGTCGTGGGTCTCCTCCCAGTGCACCTCCAGGTGCGGGTAGGCCTTGCCGGCCTCGGTGATCGCGTCCCGGAAGCCCTTCATGGTGCGCCGTCGGCCGTGGGCGCCGGAGACGCCCTCGACGGGCGGACGGACGGCGGTGGCCTCGGCGACGGGCAGGTTGTCCAGGGTCAGTCCGGGACCGGGCCGGAAGGAGTACCAGGCTTCGGCGAACTTCCGCGGGTCGCCCGAGACCTGGCGTCCGCGCCACTCGCTGGCCTTGCCTACGACGACGCACTCGCCGGTCTGCACGTGCTGCCACTCCAGCGCCACGTGGCCGCAGTCGTCGGCGAGCAGGAACTTGCGCAGCACTCCGGAGCTGGCGCCGCCCAGGGTGTTGCGGTGGCCCGGCAGCATCACCGAGAAGATCAGCTTGAGCAGGACGGACTTGCCGCCGCCGTTCTCCAGGAACAGCACGCCGGCGGGCGCGGGCCGGCGCGGCGGGCCGACGGGCTCCTCCTCGAAGAACTCCGCCTGCGTGGGCGCGGGGTCGGGCACGGGCTCGCCCACACCGCGCAGGTCAAGCACGGTGTCGGCGTAGCGCGCACCGGCGGGTCCGATGGAGTAGAGGCGGACCCGGGACAGCTCGTACATGGCGGACTCTCGTAAGTCTTCGTGGCAGTGGGGAGGCGGACGGGCGTAAGCGGTGTCAGGAGGAGTGGAACGGCAGTCCGGCGTCGGCGACCAACTCCAGGTCTTCCGTCTCCTCTGCGGGCAGCAGCGTCGCGGTGCCGTCGGTCACCGGGACGACGCCGAGGTCGAGCAGCTCGGCCATGGCGGCGCTGCCTGCCATGTCGCGGACCTGAAGCTGGTAGCGGGCGGTCGTGCGGTACGTGCCGCCGTTGTCGTCGCCGGTGCGCTGGAGGAATCCGGACTCGGTGAGGAACGCGGCGGCCTTGCCGACGATGCCGGTGGTGGAGCCCGGGAGTCTGCGCGCATCCTTCGTGGCGCCGGTCGAACTGCGTCTGGCCCAGATCCGCCAGGCGGCCTCCAGGCCCGGGGCGTCGGTGGCCGGGTCGGTGTTCTCGCCGTGCTCCTCCGCCCGCTCCTCCAGCCGTCGGCAGGCCTGGCGTACGAAGGCGTCCACGCCGTTGACCGTGACGCGGCCGATGTAGCCGTCGTCGGCGAGGTCCTCGGGGCGCGGGTAGGCCATGGCGGCGAGCGCAAGGTGGGCGAGGCCGTGCAGGAAGCGGTCGCCGGAGTCGGTGGCGGCACGCCGCGCGTAGTCGCCCATGCGGACGGCGAACACCGAGTCCTCCGCGGCGGTCACGGCCATCCCCGCGCGCGGGGACACCTCCAGGACGATCAGCCCGAGGCCGGCCGCCACGGCGTCGGCGAGCCGGGCGAAGGGCGGGTCCTCGCGGTACCGGCGCAGCAGGTCGGCGTACTCCTGGTCACGCGCGGGCAGCAGCTTGGGCTGGAGGCCGAAGGCGACGAGCCGCGCCGCGTCGGCGGCGTCGGCGGGCGTGACGGCCGCGGTGGCCGGTGTGGCACCCGTCTCCGGTTCGCTCCGGTCGACGTGCTCGGTCACGGTCGGTACTCCTTGCTGTGCTGTTGCTCGCTGTGCTGTTGCTCGGCGGTGGGGTCGTGGGAGCCGGTCATGCCGCCTCCGTGCGGTCCGCGGCCATCCCGGCCGCGTCCAGCAGCGCGGTGCCGACGATGAGGTCGGCGCCGCCGAACTCGGGGTCGTCCAGCTCGGTGCCGTCGTCGACGGCGAACAGCAGCTTCGGTTCGCCCTGCCGGTAGGCGGTGCCGACCGGTGGGCTGGCCGCGTGGACGGCCAGCAGGGCGACGAGGTAGGGCAGTTCCGTGTCGCGGGCGCGGGCGTCGGCCAGCAGCCCCGACAGTCGGCGAGGTGCGTCGTGCGGGAGGTCGAGCAACTCCATGGCCACGGCGAGCTGTTCCTCGCTGAAGCGGCTGTCGTCCGGGGTGGCGATCAGGTCGGGTTCCGGCATCTCGGCGCCCAGGTGCTCCCGCTCCACGGGCGGCGTCAGAAGTATGTCGACGAGGTCGCCGACCCGGACGGAGACGGGCGTGCGCAGACCGGTGCCGCGTGCGAAGAAGGCGTCGGTGACGCGGAGCGCCCGCTCCAGGGGCAACGGCAGGACCGGGGCGACGAGATGGCCGTAGAGGTCCAGGCCCGAGGTGGTCAGCGGGGCGGCGAAGGCCTGCCGGTCCTGCTCGGCGCGGAAGAGCGGGCCTGCTTCAAGGAGCCGGGACTGGAGCTGGGTGTGTCGGCGGATGCAGTCCTTGACGATGTCGACGAGCTCGGCGGCGCGGCGCTTGTGCTCGGGGTCCTCGGACTCGTCGCGGGCCTTGCGGATGTTGGTGAGGATCGCGTTCTCGTGGCGGTACCGGTCGGCGACGTGGTCCAGGGCCTCGGCGATCATGTCGGGGACCGCGCTGAGCCAGTCCACCGCGCGGACGTTGCGCCGGGTGGCGTCCAGGGCCCTGCGCAGGGTCTCCGAGTACTGCACGGTCCGGTACCGGGCCTGCTCGGCGGCGAGCTGGGCTTCGGCGAGGCGGCCGCGGCTGATCAGCACCTCCAGCTTGACCTCGGCGGCGATCTGGGCGCTGGTGACGTCGGTGTCCAGGGCGCCGACGAGGACGTTGACCGCCTCGTCCGTGGTGCGCAGGTAGACGGTGCCGCCGGGGCCGGGGACCTCCTCCAGCAGTTTGAAGTCGTAGTCGCGGCGCACGTAGGTGCCGTCCGGTCCGAAGGTGCCGTACACCGCCCGGAAACCTCGGTCGACGCTGCCGACGTTGATCAGGTTCTCCAGGACCCAGCGGGCCACCCGCTCGTGCTCGGCGGCGGGCCGTGCGGGTGCCTGGGCGGCGACGCGCGGGATCAGTCGGGCCACTATCTGATCGTGATCGGCGCCCGTGTCGAAGTCCATGTTCAGCGTGACGAGGTCGATGGCGGAGAGGGCGACCTCCGCCATGCCGTACACCGAGTACTCGCCGGCGAGGTTGGCCTTGCGCGCGTCGAGGTCGTGCAGCGGCGCCGTGCAGGCGAGCGCGCGCAGCCGTCGTGCCAGCCCCTCGTCGGCGGCCGGGCCCGGGGCAGGGCGCGGCCCCGCGCTGAGCTGGGGCGGAACACTGTCCGTCGATGCAGGCGAAGTCACGGTGCACAGACTAGGTCCTCGGTCTGACAACGACCCAAACGGCACAGATGGGCCCCGACGTGACAGGCACCGCCCGCGCCCGGCCCCGGTTCGCGGCCCCGCCCGCGGTCCCCCGTTCGCGGTCCCGTCCGCCGTGGTGACCGGTTGGACCTATCCCTCGTCCCCGATCCGCCGCAGGTAGACCTCCACGACCCGTTTCAGTGAGTCTTCGAGGTACACCGCGAGCAGCCGCTCCGCCGTCTCCCGCTCGCCGGTCTCCAGGACCTCGAGGATCTCGGCATTGCGCGCGATGTACGGTTCGTGCAGGCGCCGCGGGTCGTCCACGACGTGGAAGGCGAGGCGCAGTTCGGCGAAGACGCTGCGCATCAACTCGTCCGTGCGCTCGCTGCCGGCGAGGGCCACCAGTTCCCGGTGGAAGTGGATGTTGGCGGTGGCCACCCCCTTCCAGTCACCTTCGCGGGCCGCCAGCCGCCCGTCCTCGACGGCTGCGGCGAGACCGTCCAGGACGTACGGCGGCTCTCCGAGACCCCGTACCACGGCGCACTCGACGAGGGCGCGGGTGCGGTAGATGTCCTCGACGTCCTCGACGGTCAGGACCCGGACGAAGACGCCCCGGTTCAGCTCGTGGACGAGCAGTCGTTCATGGGTGAGCAGCCGGAACGACTCGCGCAGCGTGTTGCGCGAGACCCCGAGCGCGCCACCGATGCTGTCCTCCGACAGCCGGGTTCCGGGCGGGAAGTACCCGTCGGCTATCCGGCTCCTGAGGATGTCGGAGACGCGCTCGGCGGTGCTGGTCCGCCCGAGGAGGGCCCGGTCGTCCGCCAGTCCCGTCAACTGCTCTGCCATGCCCGGAATTCAATCGCAGATACCAGTACGAAACAACGTGGGTACCGAGGAATCGTTGAACAATCCTCTGCAGTGCCGTACTCCCGCCCCGAAGTCCTGCCGGCTGTGGCCTCACGCCGTCTCCGGTCGCCTCGTCTTCGACAGGGCCGCCAGGGCGGCGGCGACCCCGGCGGACGTACGCAGGTCGAGCCGGGCGCTCGTCCCGCGCGCGGTGGCGCAGTTCGTCGGCGGCCAGGGCGAGCAGTCGGGGCAAGAGGCCGATGCAGCGCCGGGCCACCCAGCCGGTGCCTGTGGTGGCCGGCCACCACAGGCTCGCCGACCTCGTGGGACGGGAACGTCGCTCTCGGGCGAGGGCGCGGGTCCCCTCGCGTCGCCGCTCGCAGCGAGCAGTGCGTGAAAGCGCAGGGCCAACTGCCGGTGGTCCCGCTCGCCGGGGTGCGGCCGGTCCGCGCTCCACATCGCGCGGTCCGTGACCCAGTCGCCCTCGCACGCGTGCGGGCGTACGGCGCCGTACCGGCCGGACAGGGCGTGCACCACGGCGTTGACCGCTCGTTGCCGCCGGGCCGGCGAGCTCGGCGGCCCGCAGCGCCGCCCCGCCGCCCCGCCGCGCCACCCGTTCCCCGGCGGGTCGCCCATTCCCTCGGTCAGCGAGTCACCGAGCGCCACGAGCCCGACGCGTGTCATGACACGCGTCGGGCAGTACGGGATGCGCGGGCGCCGTCGCGTCGTGCGCGGCCAGGAACGCCTCGACCGCCGCGCCCCAGCCGAAGCACTCCGCCCGCGCGCGTGCCGCCTCCCGGCGGTCGGCCTCCCGGCGTCCGAGGAGCAGGCCGACGGCGTCCGCGAAGGCCTCCCCGTGGTCCGCGGCGACGGCCCCGGCGACACCGACAACCTCCGGCAGCGCCGACGACGCGCTCGCCACCACGGGCGTGCCGCACGCCATCGCCTCCAGTGCGGCGAGTCCGAAGGTCTCGGCCGGTCCGGGCGCCAGGCACACGTCGGCGGACGCCTGGAGCGCGCTGAGCAGAGCGCGGTCCGCGACGTGTCCGAGGAAGGTCACCGGCAGCCCGCGCTCCCGGGCCCGCTGTTCGAGCCGGGGGCGCAACGGTCCGTCGCCGGCCACCACCAGTACCGCCCGATCGCCGCGCCGCCGGAGCGCCGACAGCGCGTCGAGTGCCGTACCGGGTCGTTTCTCCACGGACAGCCGGGAGCACATCACCAGCAGGGTCTCGTCCGCGCGCGCGTGCCCGGCGCGGAGCCCCGGATCGCGCAGCGCCGGGTGCCACCCGGCCAGGTCGACGCCCAGGGGCGCCCGTACGACGTTGCGGGCCCCGATGCGGACGAACTCCCGCTCGGCGAACTCCGTGGTGCACGCCACGCGCGCGTAGGTGTGCGCCGTACGGGTGTTGAGGGCGTCGGCCGTGCGCCGGGCGGTCCGCTCGGACAGGCCCCAGGCGCGCAGCACCCCGTCGGTGGTCTCGTGGGAGACCATCAGGGCCGGCACCCTGGCCCTCCGGGCCCACTTGCCGGTCCAGCGCAGCGTCGTGCGGTCGGACACCTCCAGACGGTCGGGGGCCAGCTCCTCCAGCAGCGCGGCCACGCGCCGTCTGTCGGTCAGGACTCGGTATCCGCCGGTGCCCGGCAGGAGCGGTCCCGGGAGGGTGATCACCCGGCCCTGCGCGGTCTCCCGGTCGTCGGCGTGCTCCCCGGGAACGATGAGTACGGGGTCGTGTCCGGCCGCCCGGAAGCCTTCTCCCAGCTCTCGCAGAGCGGTGCGCAGGCCGCCGGACGCGGGGGCGACGAAGTTGGCGAGCCGGACGATCCGCAGCGCGTTCATGCCGCCGGCACCGCCTTCCGCGAGGAGAGCACGTCCGTGTAGTGCCCGATCAGCCGGTCGCCGACGGCTGTCCAGGTGCGCCCCTCGACGGCGGCTCGCCCGGCCGCCCCGTACGCGGCCCGCAGCGCGGTGTCGGCCGACAGGGACCAGACCGCGTCCCGCAAGGCGGCGGCGTCGCGCGGCGGCACCAGCAGTCCGGTGCGCCCGTGCGCGACGAGGTCCAGCGGACCGCCCGCCGCGGGCGCGACGACGGGCAGACCGCTCGCCATGGCCTCCTGCACGGTCTGGCAGAACGTCTCGAAGGGGCCGGTGTGCGCGAAGAGGTCCAGTGAGGCGAAGACCCGGGCAAGGTCGTCGCCGGTACGGCAGCCGAGGAAGGCCGCGCCCGGCAGCGCCTGTTCCAGGCCGGGCCGGCTGGGCCCGTCACCGACGACCACGACGCGCACGCCGTCCAGGCCGCAGACACCCGCGAGCAGCTCCACCTGCTTCTCGGGGGCGAGCCGTCCGACGTAACCGACGATCAGCTCACCGTCGGGAGCCAGTTCGCGGCGGAGCGCCTCGTCACGCCGGCCGGGCCGGAAGCGGACGGTGTCCACTCCGCGCGGCCAAAGCGCGACCCGGGGCACGCCGTGCGCCTGGAGGTCGCGCAGGGCCGTGTGGGAAGGCGCGAGGGTGAGGTCGGCGGCGGCGTGCACGGAGCGGACACGCCGCCAGGCAGCCGCCTCGCCCGCCCCCATGTACGTACGGGCGTACCCGGCGAGGTCGGTCTGGTAGACGGCCACGGCGGGGACACCGAGCCGGTCGGCGGCGGCCATGCCCCGGACCCCGAGGACGAAGGGGCCGGCCAGGTGCACGAGGTCGGCGCGGTGCTCGGCGATCGCGGCGGCCACCCGCCGGCTGGGCAGGGCGACGCGGACCTGGGGGTAGCCGGGGAGCGGGAGAGAGGGGATCCGGACGAGGGGGCACGGCGCTGCGGCGCCCGCCGCGTTGCCCGGGGCGGGGGCGGGGGCGACGACGACGCAGTCGTGGCCCCGGTCGACGAGGTGCCGGGCGGTCTGGAGCGTGCAGTGGGCCACGCCGTTCACATCGGGGGGAAAGGACTCGGTCACGATGACGACACGCATAACCGTGTTGTCGCCGGACTGGACGTGCCCGTGTCAACGTCGATCTTTCCGGCCGAGGAACGTGTCGTGAGCTTTGCCCTGTCCGCCCGCGCGGGTCGGTCCGCGGCCATATCCGCCCGGTCCGCGGGTCACCCGTCGTTCACACGGCAGGGACGGAAAGGCCGGCCGCCCGGCGGACCTTTCGCGGGTCGCGGGCGGGCAGGCGGCGAGCACACGGCACACGGCGTCGCCCCGCCCGCACAGCGCTCTCCGGCCGACTCGTACGACGGGTGCGTCCGCCTCGTACGACGGGTGCGTCCTCACACCACAGGTGCGCCCGGCTCACAATGCGGGTGCGTCCGGTCCGAAGCGGCTGCGTACGGCCGTCTGGACCTCGTCCTCCTCCGCCGGGTCGGCGGCGAGCCTGCGCAGCCGTTCGACGACGCGGTTGTCGCCGGTCTCGGCATGGCGGGCGGCGATTTCGCGAGTGGTCTCCTCGCAGTCCCACAGGCACTCGATGGCGAAGGCGGCGGCGAAGGACGAGTCGGTGGCGGCCAGCGCTCGGGCGGCCCGGCCTCTCAGGTGGGAGGAGGCGGTCTCGCGGTAGATGTGGCGCAGTACGGGGGCGGCGCAGACGATGCCGAGCCGGCCGGTGCCGTCGACGAGGGTCCACAGAGTCGGCGCGTCGGGGCCTTCCCCGCGTACCGCCTCCCGCAGTGCGGCGAGGACGAGGTCGCGGTCCCGCGTTCCGCCCCGGCAGGCGAGGACGCGCCCGGCGGCGGCGCCCAGGGTGTCGGGCCGGTGCACCCAGCGGCGCGCCAGGTCGACGGCGGCGAGGCTGCGCATGCGCTCGAAGGCGGCGACTGCGGCTTCCACGACCGGCGCCGAGCCCGTACTCACGGCGTCCTCGATCAGGTCGAGGGCGTCCGGATCATTGCCGTCGGCGAGATAACGCAGGGCGGTGCAGCGGGCGCCCTCGTCGCCGGACCGCGCGGCCTCGACAATCTCGCGCCGGTCGTCGGGGCCGGCGACGGCCGTGAGACACCTGGCGGCCGGCACGTGGAGCGGGACGCCGCGCTCGACGCCCTGCTGGGCCCACTCGAACACGGCCCGCACGCTCCAGCCCGGACGGGGCCCGGTGGGGCTCATCTGGCGCTGCCATCGGTCGAAGCTGCCCGTCTCGTGGGCGGCACGCACGCGCGTGGCGATCGATTCGCGCGGATCCTCGGCCCACAGCCGCCAGGGCCGGGGTTCGAAGGCGTCCCGCACGGCGACGGCCAGCTCGGCGTCGCCCTCCGGGTCGCGCGGGAAGCGTGCCAGGACGGGCACGGCGAGGGAGCGCAGACCGGCGTCGTCGTCGCGCAGCGCCAGCTCGTCCAGGGCCCAGGCCCAGTTGACACCGTGGGCGGCGTACCTGCGCAACAGCCCGAGCGCGTCCAGCCTTCCGTAGGAGGCGAGATGACCGAGGACCGCGAGGGCGAGCCCGGTCCGTGACTCGTCGGCGTCGAGGACGTCCTCGGGGTCGAAGAGGTGACCCTCGATCGCGTCCAGTTCGCCGTTCAGGTCGAAGTAGAGGCGGGCGTAGTAGAGAGAGCGGTTCTCTACCTGCCAGTCGTGGCGGGGGTCGTGCAGCACACAGTGGTTCAGTGCCGCCAGCGCTTCGGAGCGCGGAGCGGTGAGCGCATGCAGCGTGCCGTCGCCGCGACCCCGCTGAAGCAGGCCGAGCAGCGTACCGCTGGGCGCTATGACCGGATCGAACATGGGAAACAGCCTCACATCAAGCGTCGACGCAACCGGGGAACACGCTTTACCTGGCCGTGTGCCAACACGTCGGAGCGCCCGCCGTCTCTTGCTTGCTGAAGACCATGTTCCTCTGCCTCTCGTCGATGGCCCGTGCGGGCCGTGTCACGGCCCACGCGGTGCGGCAACACCTGCCCAGCCATCGCGTCCGTGAACCACGTCGTCATGATGACCCGGCGGTCACGTCTGCCGCGACCGAAATTTCGGCGGCCCGGTACCGCCTCCCCCGTTTTTCGTGTTTTTCCTGGTC
>NZ_BAABCQ010000090.1:0-30880 GCF_039539045.1 Streptomyces marokkonensis | reverse complement strand
ACTTTCTCCTCAGAGGTTTCGCAGCTGAACGTCACGGACGCTCTTCCGGCTGGGTGCGGGAGGGCGTCTCAGCTGGTGGGGTGCGGATGTGCACTTATCACGGTACGCCGTGTTCGGCGCGCCGGTTTCCGGTCAGCCTTCGCCACCGGCCTCCCGGGACACCGCCTCGGCCGCCTTCGCCGCCGCGCTGCCCGGACGCTTCCGAGCCACCCAACCCTCGATATTCCGCTGCTGGCCACGGGCCACGGCCAGCGAACCGGGAGGTACATCCTTCGTGATCACCGAGCCGGCGGCGGTGTAGGCACCGTCCCCGACCGTGACAGGAGCCACAAACATGTTGTCCGAACCCGTACGGCAGTGCGAGCCGACGGTGGTGTGGTGCTTGTCCTGCCCGTCGTAGTTCACGAACACGCTCGCGGCACCGATGTTCGTGTGGTCGCCGATCGTCGCGTCACCCACATAGGAGAGGTGCGGAACCTTCGTCCCCTCGCCGATCGAGGCGTTCTTCGTCTCGACGTACGCACCGATCTTGGCCTTCGATCCGAGCCGGGTACCGGGACGCAGATACGCGTACGGACCCACCGTCGCCTCCGGGCCGACCACTGCACCGGTCGAGACCGTGTTGTCCACGCGGGCGCCGGCCCCGACACGGGTGTCCGTGAGCCGGGAGTTCGGCCCGACCTCGCAGCCCTCGGAGAGGTGCGTCGAACCGAGCAGCTGCGTGCCCGGGTGCACGACGACGTCCTGCTCGAACGTCACCGTCACGTCGGCCCACGTCGTCGCCGGGTCCACGACCGTCACGCCGGCCAGCATGGCCTCGGTCAGCAACCGGTCGTTGAGGATCCGGCGGGCCTCGGCGAGCTGTACCCGGTTGTTGATCCCCGCGATCTCCCGGTGGTCGCCGGCCACGGACGCGCCCACCCGGTGACCGGCCTCGCGCAGGATCCCGAGCACGTCGGTGAGGTACTCCTCGCCCTGGCTGTTGTCCGTCCGCACCTTCCCCAGCGCCTGAGCGAGCAGCCGCCCGTCGAAGGCGAAGACACCCGAGTTGATCTCACGGATCGCCCGCTGCGACTCGGAGGCGTCCTTGTGCTCGACGATCGCGGTCACGGCACCCGAGGCCCCGTCCCGCACGATCCGGCCGTACCCCGTCGCGTCCGGCACCTCCGCCGTCAGTACCGTCACGGCGTTCCCGTCTGCGGAGTGCGTGGCAGCGAGGGCCCGCAGCGTCCCGCCGGTGAGCAGCGGAGTATCACCGCAGACGACCACGACCGTGCCGTCCACGGCGCCGCCCAGCGCCTCCAGCCCCGTCCGCACGGCGTGCCCGGTGCCGTTCTGCTGCTCCTGCACGGCGGTGCGCACGTCGGAGGCGGCCTCGGCGAGGTGCGCGGTGACCTTCTCGCGGGCGTGCCCGACGACGGTGACCAGGTTCTCCGGGTCCAGCTCACCGGCGGCGGCGAGCACGTGCCCCACGAGGGACCGGCCGCACAGCTCGTGCAGGACCTTGGGTGTGGCCGACTTCATACGGGTGCCCTCACCCGCTGCGAGAACGACGACGGCGGCCGGGCGAATGGCGCTCACGGGATGCCCTTCGGCTGAGGGGGTGGGGGTGGACATCCGCAGGATACCGGGGTGATTCGTGGGGGACATGAGTGCGGGCCCCGACAGAGATGTCAGGGCCCGGAAGCCGCAGCTCCCCCATCAGGATTTGAACCTGAACTTAAGGGACCAAAACCCTCAGTGCTGCCTGATTACACCATGGGGGATGAAACTCGTCGACCGGACATTCCGTCAGGTCGCCGAGTCGGCACCCAACACTATGCCGTACCGGGTGCCTTCCGTGCGACGGTACAACTCGGCACTCAATCCCCGCTTGGTGGGGCACGGGTGGGCGGTCGGGAAGGACGAGGGGTATCGCGTCGTATCGCTTGTCGAAAGTCGCCGGAAATGTGCTGCCCGCCGCCCGTAGGCTGGAGGCTATGACCACGACGGGGGAAGACCACGTATCGGCCCGGGGTGGGCCTTGGTGGTGGGACAGGCGGCGCGGTGCGGTGCTCGATGTGAGCCTCGCCGCCGTGTCCGCGTTGGAGTGCGCGGCGGAGGGGGTTCCGTTCGCGCGGGACGCCGGGATTCCGTGGGCGGTGGGGATCGTCTTCGGGTTGCTGGCCGGCTCGGTGCTGGTGGTGCGGCGGAGGTGGCCGATCGCGGTCGTGCTGGTGGCGATCGCCATCACGCCGGCCCAGATGGGCTTCCTGATGGGCATCGTCGGCCTGTACACGCTGGCGGCGTCGGAGCTGCCGCGGCGGATCATCGGTTCGCTGGCCGGGATGTCGATGCTGGGGACGTTGATCGTGACGTTCGTGCGGGTGCGGCAGGACATGGTGCGGGAGGACATGGGGTTCGGGGACTGGGTCCTGCCGTTCGCGGCGATCACCATGTCGGTGGGGGCGACCGCGCCGCCGTTGCTGCTGGGCCTGTACGTGGGGCAGCGGCGGCGGTTGATGGAGAGTCTGCGGGAGCGGGCGGACAGCCTGGAGCGGGAGCTGCAGTTGCTCGCCGAACGCGCGGAGGAGCGCGCGGAGTGGGCGCGGGGCGAGGAGCGGACGCGGATCGCCCGGGAGATGCACGACGTGGTCGCGCATCGGGTGAGTCTGATGGTGGTGCACGCTGCGGCGTTGCAGGCGGTGGCCCGGAAGGATCCCGAGAAGGCGGTGAAGAACGCCGCGCTGGTGGGGGACATGGGGCGGCAGGCGCTGACGGAGTTGCGGGAGATGCTCGGGGTGCTGCGCAGCGGCGGGGCCGGTGTGCGTGCGGAGCGGGCTTCGGTGCCGTTGGCCGCGGTGGGGGTGGCCGCCGCGGCGGCGGCCTCGCGGGCCGCGGGTGACGGTGAGCGGCTCGCCGAAGGGCCGTCTCTGTCCGAGCTGGGTGAGCTGATCGGGCAGTCGGAGGCGGCCGGGATGGCCGTGGACCTGTCGGTGCAGGGGGAGGAGCGGTCGTATGCGGCGGAGGTGGAGCAGACGGCGTTCCGGGTGGTGCAGGAGGCGTTGACGAACGTGCACAAGCACGCGGCGGGCGCGAAGACGTACGTACGGCTGGCGCACCGGGTGTCGGAGGTCGCGATGCAGGTGGAGAACGAGCCGCCGCCGGAGGTGTCGTCGGCGTCGTCGGCGCGGTTGCCGTCGGGTGGCAACGGGCTGGTGGGGATGAAGGAGCGGGTGGCCGCTCTGGGGGGTGTGTTCGTGTCGGGGCCGACGGACGCGGGGGGTTTCCGGGTGTCGGCGGTGATTCCGGCTTCGTCGTAGCCGGGGGCTCGGTGAGCGGCCGTCAGCCCGTGGTGAGGCGGGTCGGCTGGGTGCCGCCGACGAGGGTGGCGAGGGCCTGGTCGATGGTGGGGCCGAGGTACCAGTCGCCGGTGTGGTCGAGGGCGTAGACGCGGCCCTCGGTGTCGATGGCGATGAGGGCCTGGCTGTCGGTTTCGGCGCCGAGCGGGCAGGCCCGGGTGTCGAGGGCACGGCCGAGGTCGCCGAGGGTGCGGGCCAGGTGGAGGCCGTGCAGGGGGTCCAGGTGCAGGGTGGCGGGGGCGATCTGGCGGCCGGGGCCGGTGGGGGCGATGTGGAGGCCGCCGAATTCGGCCCAGGCCTCGACCGCGGCGGGGAAGACGGTGTGCCGGTGTCCGGCGGGTGAGGTGTGCGCGCGCAGGGTGTCGGCCCAGATCTCGGCCTGTTTGATGTCCCAGCGTCCGGGTTGCCAGCCGGCGTCCCGCAGGGCGGCGTCGACGGGGACGGGGAAGCGGGTGGTGGAGGTGCGGTCGGCGTGCATCTGCCCTTGGGTTCGTTTCGGTCGGCCCGGTGGTGCCGTGCCGTGTGGTGTGGCTCGGGGTGGTTCTCGTCGGCTTGGGGTGCCGGGGGTCAGTCGTCGTTCGCCGTCGGGTCGACGACTCGGACGCCGAAGTGGGCGCTGAGGGCGGTGCAGGCGCGGCACGGTGTGGCGAAGCTGCCGTGGAGGGGGTCGCCGTCCTCGCGGATGCGGCGGGTGGTGAGTTTGGCGTGTTTGAGCGCTTTGCGGGCTTCGCCGTTGGTCATGGGTTTTCGGGCGGCGCGTTTGCTGCGGGCGGCGTCGGCGGTGGCCAGGTGCCGTGAGATGAGGATGGTTTCGGCGCACCGGCCCGTGTAACGGTCTCGTTGGCCGCTGGTGAGGGTGTCGAGGAAGTCCTGCACGAGGTGGTGCAGGGCCGGGGGTGCGTCGGCGCGGATGGGGGTGCCGGTGAGGGTGGTTCCGCGGACGGAGAGTGCGGCGGCGACGGTGGGGAGGATGCCGTCGCGCCGGTGCTGGAGGGCGGGGGCGTGGAGGGTCTCGGTGGCGCTCCAGCCGATGCGGGGGTCGCCGCCGCGGGGGTCGCTGCCGTGTGGGTGGCCGCCGCGGGGACCGCCGCCGCGGGGGTCGTCGGACCGCCCCGTGTGGGGCCCCGCCTGTGTCGCACTCATGATCATCTTCCCCTCCTGAGCATCCCCCCGAAGGTCACAGAGTGCCAAATCCCGTGGCCGCCGGGGAAGCTGGGGCGGGGTGACACGCCCGGGGGTGGGCGTTGCGTCACGGGAGGGTGACGGCTGGTCACGTAAGTGGAGGGGCGGGTGTCGGGTGCGGGGTCCGGCGCCGGTGACCGGTCCCGTCGTACCGCATAGGCTGTCGGCACCGCGAGCGCGTGCGGTGAATCGCGTGCGGTGAATCGCGTGCGGTGAGCGGACAGTGCAGGCAGTTCCGGACAGTTCCAGACAGACCCGGATCACGACCCGGATCACAGAGATCCAGGTCACACGGATCCAGGTCACACAGACCCAGATCACAGACCCAGATCAGACAGACGCCGCAGGGGGCAACCGCCATGACGACAGGTCGGCTCGGGCTGGGGGCACCTCCCGGCCGCCAGGCCGGGGGACACGCCGCGCCGCCGAACGCGGCCTATGCCGGGCAGGTCGTACATTTCCCGGATCCGGTGCGGGCGGCGCGTCACCCGAGAGGGGTACGGGTGGACGAGGGTGGTTACCCCGTCTTCTCGCCGTACGCCCGTGCGATCGCGGAGATCGCGGACCCGCCGGAGGGATTCGGCGTCGACGAGCTGCGGCTGACGGACTACGTGTCGGCGAACGCCGCGCTGTCGGCGTCGGGGCACGAGCTGTGGGACACGGTGCCGGCGGTGGCGACGCCGCACGGCTGGACGTGGCACCACGTGGCCGGGGCGCGGCGGATGGAGCTGGTCCCGGTCGAGGTGAAGGCGCTGTTGCGCCACCACGGCGGGATCGCGACGGCGGCGGTGGACCAGGGCAAGCGCGGGACGCGGCCCCTGCAGGAGACGCGCCCGGCGCACTTCGGTCTGCCGAAGTCGGGTGTGGCCGTGTCGGAGCAGCAGGTACAGGAGGTCGAGGAGGACCTCGGGTACCGGCTGCCGGGTGCGTACCGGTCGTTCCTGAAGGCGGCGGGTGGCTGCGCGCCGGTGGGTACGGCGCTGGACGCGGAGCTGGGGCTCCTGGTCGACCAGCCGTTCTTCACGGTGCGTGAGGAGGCGGCCGTCAACGACCTGGTCTATGTCAACAAGTGTCTGCGTGACCATCTGACGAAGGACTACCTGTGCGTCGCCTTCGTCCAGGGCGGTCTGCTCGCGGTGAAGGTGAAGGGCGAGCGGATCGGCTCGGTGTGGTTCTGCGCCTACGACGATGTGCGGGACGTGGACCCGTCGTGGCCGCCGGCGGATCGCGTGGAGCGGTTGCTGCTGCCGTGCGGTGATGACTTCGACGCGTTCCTGTCGAGGCTGGCGGGGTCCCCGCCGGAGCTGGAGACGGTGGCGAACCTGATGGTGGACGGCGGGTTCGCGCGTGCGATGCCCGTGGCGTCGGCGTCGGTAGGGGAGTGAGCTGACGATGGTGACGTTCGCGCAGGCGCAGGAGCGCGCGGAGGAGTGGGTCAACGGCGAGCTGCCGGCGTACCAGCACCGTGAGGTGCGGGTGCGGGAGTTCGAGCTCGGGTTCGTGGTGTGGGCCGAGGACCGTGCGGACGGGCCGCGTTCGGACGGGGGTGCGCAGCGGCTGGTGCTCGCGCGGGACAGTGGTGAGGCCACGCTGTGGCCGGGGTTGCCGGTGGGTGAGGTGATCCGCCGGTACGAGGAGGAGTACGGCCGTCCCGACGAGGCCGTGGACCCCGCGCCGGCTCCTGCGGCGCGGGTGGACCTGAACCAGACGTCGTTCTTGCTGACTCCGCCGGAGTGGCTGCAGGAGGCGGCGGACAAGCTGGGCATTCCGGATCGGCGGCGGGGGGATCACGACGGCGGTGCCGGTGCCGGTGGTGACACCAGCGGTGCCGGTGGTGGTGCTGGAACTGGTGCTGGGGCTGGGGCGCTTCCCGGGACGCAGGCCGGCGCGCCGTCGGCTTCCGGAGCCTCGGGGGCCCCAGGGGTCCCTGCGGCTCCCGAGGCGCCCGCTGCTTCGGTGGACGCGCAGGGGGGCGGTGCGGCGTGGCCCGCCGCCGGGTCGAGTGGTGCCGGCGGCTCCGGCACGGGCGCGTCCGGTGCGCCGGGTGCGCCCGCCGGGGCGACGCCCTGGGCGGGGACGGACACCAACGCGGACGCCGGTGAGGACCGTTCCGTATCGCTGCCCCAGACCGTGTTCGCGCCGCCGCTGAGTGGCTCGGACGACGACAGGCCGCCGCCCTCGGCGAGGCCGGACGCCAAGACGGCGCTGATGTCGGGTGGCAGCGGGCTTCCGCCGACGGCGTTCGCGCCGGCGATCGACGGCCCGAACGCGCCTGCCGCGTCCGCGGGGGCGGGTACTCCGCCGCCCGCACCGCCGACGCCGCCCGCCTCGCAGCCGCCCGCCGGTCCGGGAGAGTCCGCCACGCCGGCCCGGCCGCTCGCGCCGAACGCCGGGGACATCGCCGACGCCGTGACCAGCAAGGCGGCGCCTCCGCCACGCCGTGGCGGGGGTTCGACCACGCCGCCTCCGCCGCCTCCGCCGGGTTCTCCGGGCGCGCGGCCGGGGAATACGCCTCCGCCGACGGGGCCTCAGGCGCCGGGGGCGCCAGGCGCGCCGGCGGGCGGTTACGTGCCTACGCAGTTGGTGTCGTCGCTCGGTCCCGGAGGTCCGGCCGGTCCCGGAGGTCCGGCCGGTCCCGGAGGTCCGGCCGGTCCCGGCGGTCCGGCCGGTCCGGGTACACCGCCCCCGGCGGGTGCGCCGCAGCCTCCGGCCGGTCAGGGTGCGCCGGGTACGCCGCCTCCGCCGCCCCCGCCGAGTGCTCCCGGTGGGACGCCCCCCGGCGGGATGCACCATGCCGCCACGATGCTGGCCGACCCGGGCCGGACGGGCGGCGGTGCGCCCCAGCCTCCGGGACCGCCGGGACCTCCGGGACCTCCGGGACCGCCCGGGGCTCCAGGCGTTCCCGGTGCTCCTGGCGTCGCGGGCGGGCCCGGTGGTCCGGGCGCGCCGCCGCCTCCCGCCGCTCCTGGCGTTCCCGGGGCGCCCGGTCCGCAGGGCTCTTCGGGGGGTGCGGGCGGTGCCGTGCACTACGCGCAGACCGTGCTGGCCGGGCCTCCGGCGGGCGGCCCCGGCACGCCTCCGCCGCCGAGTGCTCCGGGTGTCCCGGGCGCTCCGGGCGTCCCCGGTGGCCCGGGTGCGGCACAGCCGCCCATGCCACCCGGTGCCGTGCCGCCGCCCGGCGGGCCGGTGCCCGGTCGGCCGCCGGCGTACGGCTATCCGCAGCAGCAGCCGTCCGGCCTGCCGACCGTCGGCCCGGGCTACCAGGCGGTGCTGCGCTACCGCGCTCAGGACGGTTCCGAGCAGCAGTTGATCCGGCGTTCGGCGCCGGGTACGCCGCACCCGGAGTGGCAGATCTTCCACGAACTGCGCGCCATGAACGTGCCGCCGGACCAGGTGCTGGAGCTGCACACGGAGCTGGAGTCGTGCGAGCTGCCGGGCGCGTACTGCGCGCGGATGATCCGGGAGCAGTGGCCGCAGGCGCGGATCACCTCGATCGCGCCGTACGGTACGGATCAGGCGAGTCGGCAGCAGGGTATGCGACAGCTGCTGGCGCATCAGGGCGAGCTGCACCAGGTGGCCGACGGGCCGGCCCGTCCGGCGCCGGTGCGTGCTCCGCTCCCGCAGGTGCAGCCGGCGCCGCCGGTTCCGCCGGAGGCCATCGGGCAGGAGTTGGGCGGCGCGTTCGGTCCGGGTGTCTTCCGGTTCGAGCAGGCCGCCGTGTCCCGGCAGGGTGTGCCGCCGGTCGTCGCGCACACGCTGGTGGCGGCGGGTCTGCCGATGGACATGGGCCCGTTCTTCTGGGCGCAGGCCCAGCCGGGGCGTCCGGTGCCGACGCTGGCGGAGCTGGCGGCCGAGCGGGGTGTGCAGCCGGCCTCGGACGCGGGTTCGTACCTCGTCGTGGGCAGTGACTTCGGCCGGGCGATCTGTGTGCAGTACGGCACGGCGGCCATTGTGGCGGTGCCGGTGGAGGCGGGGCCGGGGGGTGCGCCGGTGCCGCCGCAGTTCGTGAACACGGGGCTGCCGGAGTTCGCGCGCTGCCTGGCGCTGCTGGGCCGGATGTGGCGGCTCAGGTTCGGTCTGAACCAGGAGCAGGCGGGCCGCTGGACGGTGGACTTCCAGGCGCAGTTGGCCGCGCTGGACCCGGCGGCGCTCGGGTCGCCGGAGAGCTGGTGGTCGGTGCTGCTGGAGCAGATGTGGGACGGGCTGCTGTGAGGCGGCGTCGCCGCTGACGTGACCGACGGGCGGGGCCCGGTCGACCTGTGAGGCGACCGGGCCCCGCCCTTTCCATGCGGTGTGTCGCATTATGAGGCCTTACTTCCGATCCATAAAGTCGGTTAAGTCCGTTTAGTGCGACAGTTCACCGCAGGGGTGGTAGGCATGAGCAGCGCATCGGCGTCCCCTCACGGCTTCGTGACCGTACGCGGGCGTGAGCGCGGCTACCGTCCCGAACAGGTGGAGGCGTACGCCACGGCGCTCTTCGAGGAGCGTGACGCGGCCTGGGAGCGGGCCGCCCGGCTCACCGTGCTCGCCCGGGAGATGGAGGAGGAGCTGGAGGACCTGCTGGACGTGGTCGCGGAGCTCGCCTCGCAGGACTACGAGGAGCTCGGGGAGCGTGCGCGGCACCTCTTCCGGCTCGGTCAGGAGGAGGCCGAGGCCGTGCGGGAGGGGGCGCGCAGCGCGGCGCGGAGCCTGCTGGAGGAAGCCAGGGCGCACGCGGCCGGCGTGAACGAGGCGGCGAGGGCGCACGCCGACGCCGTACGCGCCGAGGCCGACGAACGGGCCCGGCACCGGCTGCTGGCGGCCCGCGCGGAGGCCGACGAGGCGCGGATCGAGGCGCGGCGCGAGGTGCGGGCGGGGCGCGGAGAGGCGCTGTCCGCGCTGCGCGAGATGCGGAAGCGGACCGCCGGGATGCTCGCCGAGCAGAGCAGGGAGCAGGCGGAGCGGTGGGAGGGGGAAGAACGGGCCGAAGAGGAGCGGGCGAGGGCCCTGGACGCGCACCAAGCGGAGCTGGAGGCGGCTGCCGAACAGGATGTGTGCGAGGCGAGGCGTGCCCTGGCCGACGCGGGGGAGGCGGCCGGGCGGTGGCAGGAGGCGGCCCGGGCCAGGGCCGCCGAGGTGGTCGCCGAGGCCCGGGGGTGTCAGGAGCGGATCGCCCGCGAGACGGAGCGGGTGCTGCGGGAGCACGGGGAACGCTGGGACGAACTCCAGGCCCACATGGCCTCAGTGCGCAGCAACCTCAGTTCGCTGACGGGGCGGGCGGTGGAGTGACGCCGGGGTGGCTTCCCCGCACCCCGACGCCTTGACCATCACGTAGCGGGAGGGTGGAAGCTTCACGTGTCCCGGGGTGGGGACAACCCCGAGATCCCCTCCGCCGAAGGGCGGACTACCCCTAGGGGTACCTCCGTACTACGGCCTGGGGAGGGTTCGTACCGACGGAGGACGAGACGGGCCCGGTGACGTCCTTAGTCTGGCTTTACGCCGCTGGGGGGTGGCGAACCGGATCCCTGGGGGTGGGGTTTTCCACAGGAAAAGAGTGCGCTGAACACCAGCGCGGTCGGCCCCTGGTTCCGGTCAGACTCTTCGACGTAGCAGCACGGCACGGCACACGCACGGCGGTACGCATGCCGCGAGGCATCGCAGCACCGCGGCTTCACAGCACCACAGCACCACCACACCGCAGCACCACCACACCGCAGCACCACAGCAGACGTTCACCGGTACCGCTCAGACCCGTCGACGGCACCGGCGGCTCACCTGATGACCGACATAGGAGATTTGACATGACATCGGCCGTAAGTATTCCCGCGCACGGGAGCACTGCAGGGGGGACGGCCGTCGCCGCGCGAGCGCGGCAGGTCGTGAAGGCGTACGGATCGGGTGAGACCCGGGTGGTAGCCCTCGACCACGTGGACGTGGACATCGCCCGTGGCCGGTTCACCGCGATCATGGGACCGTCGGGGTCCGGCAAGTCCACGCTGATGCACTGCCTGGCCGGACTGGACACCGTCACCAGCGGGCAGATCTACCTCGACGACACCGAGATCACCGGCCTGAAGGACAAGCGGCTCACGCAGTTGCGCCGGGACCGGATCGGCTTCATCTTCCAGGCCTTCAACCTGCTCCCGACGCTCAACGCGATCGAAAACATCACGCTGCCCATGGACATAGCAGGGCGCAAGTACGACCGTGCGTGGCTGGACCGGGTCGTGGAGACCGTCGGCCTCGCCGAGCGGCTCAAGCACCGGCCGAACCAGCTCTCCGGCGGTCAGCAGCAGCGGGTCGCGGTGGCGCGGGCACTGGCAGCGCGACCCGAGATCATCTTCGGTGACGAGCCGACCGGAAACCTGGACTCGCGCGCCGGCGCGGAGGTGCTCGGCTTCCTGCGTCAGTCGGTCACCGAACTGGGCCAGACCATCGTGATGGTCACCCACGACCCGGTGGCCGCCAGCTACGCGGACCGGGTGCTGTACCTGGCCGACGGCCGGATCGTGGACGAGATGCACAAGCCGACCGCGGACGCCGTCCTGGACCGCATGAAGGACTTCGACGCCCGGGGGCGCACGTCATGACCGTCGTCAAGACCTCGATGCGCAACTTCCTCGCGCACAAGGGGCGTATGGCACTGTCGGCGGTGGCGGTACTGCTGTCGGTGGCGTTCGTGTGCGGAACCCTGGTGTTCACGGACACGATGAACACCACCTTCGACAAGCTCTTCGCGGTCACCTCGTCGGACGTGACGGTCATGCCGAAGGAGGCCAAGAGCGAGGAAACCCCGCAGAACGGGGTGCCCGAGTCGCTGCCGGAGTCCGCGCTGGAGCAGGTCCGCGCGGCGGACGGGGTCAAGTCGGCCGAGGGCATGGTCAGTTCGATGAACGTGACCGTCGTCGACAGTGACAACGACAACGTGGGCGCCACCAGTGGCGCCCCGACGATCGCCGGCAACTGGACGAAGAACGACCTCCGGTCGATGGAGATCACCTCCGGGCACGCCCCGCGCGGGCCCACCGAGTTGATGGTCGACGCGGACACCGCCGACAAGCACGACCTGAAGCTCGGTGACGAACTGCGCACCATCGCGCAGACCGGCGACTTCACGGCGGAGATCGTCGGCATCGCCTCCTTCACGGTGACCAACCCCGGTGCCGCCGTCATCTACGTCGACACGCCCACCGCCCAGCGCGAACTCCTCGGTGCCACCGGCAGGTTCACCCAGTTCAACGTCGTCGCCGAGGCCGGTGTCTCCGACACGCAGCTCAAGCAGAACGTCTCCCAGGCCATGGACGGCACCTACAAGGTGCAGACGGCGAAGGAGAACTCCGACGAGAACCGCAAGGAACTCGGCGAGTTCATGAACGTCATCAAGTACGCCATGCTCGGTTTCGCCGGCATCGCGTTCCTGGTCGGCATCTTCCTGATCATCAACACCTTCTCCATGCTGGTCGCCCAGCGCACCCGGGAGATAGGCCTCATGCGGGCCATCGGCTCCTCCCGCAAGCAGGTCAACCGCTCGGTGCTGGTCGAGGCTCTCCTCCTCGGCATCGTCGGCTCGATCCTCGGTGTCGCGGCCGGTGTCGGAATCGCCGTCGGCCTGATGAAGCTGATGTCCGCGGCGGGGATGAACCTCTCCACCGACGACCTGACCGTCAAGACGGCGACCCCGGTGGTCGGCCTGGTCCTCGGCATCGTGGTCACCGTCCTGGCCGCCTACCTGCCGGCCCGCCGCGCCGGCAAGGTCTCCCCGATGGCCGCGCTGCGTGACGCCGGTACGCCGGCCGACGGCAAGGCCGGCCGGATACGCGGCCTGATCGGCCTGGTCCTCACCGGCGCGGGTGCCGCGGCCCTGTTCACGGCGGCCGCCGCCGACAAGGCGAGCGAGGGCTCGCTGATGCTCGGCGCGGGCATCGTGCTGTCCCTCATCGGCTTCGTGGTCGTCGGTCCGCTGCTGGCGGGCTTCGTGGTGCGGATGATCAGCGCGGTACTGCTGCGGGCCTTCGGCCCGGTCGGCCGCCTGGCCGAGCGCAACGCCCTGCGCAACCCGCGCCGCACCGGCGCCACGGGTGCCGCTCTGATGATCGGCCTCGCGTTGGTCGCCTGTCTGTCGGTGGTCGGCTCCTCCATGGTCGCCTCGGCCACGAGCGAGCTGGACAAGACCGTCGGCGCGGACTTCATCGTCCAGGGCAACCAGCGGATCGTGCCGCAGGCCGAGAAGGCGATGCTGGACACGCCCGGGCTGGAGCACGTCACCCGCTACAAGATGCTCGACGCGACGCTGACCTCGCCGGACGGCAAGACGGACGACGAGGGCGTCACGGCCGCCGACCCGACGTACGCCCAGGACGTGAACCGCGTGACGACGGAGGGCAAGCTCTCCGCCGCCTACGGGCCGGACGCCATGTCGGTCGGCGCGGACTACGCGAAGAAGCACGGCGTGCGCGTCGGCGACACGATCTCCGTCGCCTTCAAGGGTGGCGAGACCGCGAAGCTGAAGGTCGCCGCGATCACGGACGACGACGTGGCCATCGACCAGGGCGCGCGGTACATCAGCATCGAGACGATGCGCAAGTACGTGCCGACCGACAGCGTCCCGCCGAACACGATCATGTTCGCCAAGGCCAAGGAGGGCCAGGGGGAGCAGGCGTACGCCGCGCTGAAGAAGTCGCTGGACGCGTACCCGCAGTACCAGGTGGCCGACCAGACCGACTACAAGCAGGAACTGAAGGACCAGGTCGGCCAGCTGCTGAACATGGTCTACGGCCTGCTCGCCCTGGCCATCATCGTGGCGGTCCTCGGTGTGGTGAACACGCTGGCGCTGTCGGTGGTCGAGCGGACCCGGGAGATCGGCCTGATGCGGGCGATCGGTCTCTCCCGCCGCCAGCTGCGCCGCATGATCCGCATGGAGTCCGTCGTCATCGCCCTCTTCGGTGCCCTGCTGGGCCTGGGACTGGGCATGGGCTGGGGCGCCACGGCGCAGAAGCTGCTCGCCCTGGAGGGCCTGAACGTCCTCGACATCCCGTGGCCGACGATCATCGGCGTCTTCATCGGCTCGGCCTTCGTGGGCCTGTTCGCCGCCCTGGTCCCGGCGTTCCGGGCGGGTCGGATGAACGTCCTGAGCGCCATCGCGACGGAGTAGCGTCCGGCCCCACAGCCACCGCATACGGGGGTTGCGGAGGAGCGCCCGGTGCCGGATGTCCCGCGGGACGCCCGGCACCGGGCTCGTCGCCGTCCCGGCCCCGGCACCGGGCTCGTCGCCGTCCCGGCCCCGGCACCGGGTTCGACGCCTTCGCGGCCCTTTCGCGGGTTCGTCGCCGTCCCGGCTCCAGACCCCGGCCTCAGGCACCCCGGCGCGGGCGCCGCGCCGTCCCGGCCCCAGGTGCGTGCCCTCGCGGGCGTCACTTTCCGGCCCGCCGAGCGGGGTGGTGAGGGGTGTGGGCGGCCCGGGACCGGGGGTGGAGCCCTGGTGGGGCCACGGCCACGCCGGGCATCCGGGCGCGGCCGTCGTCCACAGGCTCCGGCGCCGGCCCCCGCAGCGTCGTACGCTGGACACCCCCGGCCCTTCAGACCGCCGGGTTACTCGTGTTGTACAACCCAGGACGGAAGCGCCCCCTCCATGAGCCTGCACGGTCTGCTCGACGCCGTCGTCAAGGACACCGCCCTCGCGGAAGCGATCTCGGCGGCCTCGGACGGCAACCGCATGCACGTCGACCTGGTCGGCCCTCCCGCGGCCCGCGCCTTCTCGGTCGCCGCGCTGGCCCGCGAGACGGGCCGTCCCGTGCTGGCGGTGACGGCGACGGGGCGCGAGGCGGAGGACCTGGCCGCGGCCCTGCGCTCGCTGCTGCCCCCGGAGGGCGTGGTGGAGTACCCCTCCTGGGAGACGCTCCCGCACGAGCGGCTCAGCCCGCGCAGCGACACCGTCGGCCGTCGGCTGGCCGTCCTGCGGCGTCTGGCCCACCCCCGCCCCGACGACCCCGAGACCGGCCCGGTCTCCGTCGTCGTCGCCCCCGTGCGCTCCGTGCTCCAGCCGCAGGTCAAGGGCCTGGGCGACCTGGAGCCGGTGGCGCTGCGCACCGGGCAGAGCGCCGACCTGAACGAGATCGTCGAGGCCCTGGCGGCCGCCGCGTACGCGCGTGTGGAGCTGGTGGAGAAGCGCGGCGAGTTCGCCGTACGCGGCGGCATCCTGGACGTCTTCCCGCCGACCGAGGAGCACCCCCTCCGCGTCGAGTTCTGGGGCGACGACGTCGAGGAGATCCGCTACTTCAAGGTCGCCGACCAGCGCTCCCTGGAGGTCGCCGACCACGGTGTGTGGGCCCCGCCCTGCCGTGAGCTGCTGCTCACCGACGACGTACGGGAGCGGGCCCGGGTCCTCGCCGAGGACCACCCCGAGCTGGGAGAGCTGCTCGGCAAGATCGCCGAGGGCATCGCGGTCGAGGGCATGGAGTCCCTGGCCCCCGTCCTCGTCGACGACATGGAACTGCTGCTGGACGTGCTGCCCAAGGGCTCGATGGCCCTGGTCTGCGACCCGGAGAGGGTGCGCACGCGGGCCGCAGACCTCGTGGCCACGAGCCAGGAGTTCCTCCAGGCGTCCTGGGCGGCCACCGCCGGCGGCGGCGAGGCGCCGATCGACGTCGACGCGGCCTCCCTGTGGTCCATCGCGGACGTCCGGGAGCGGGCCCGCGAGCTGGACATGATGTGGTGGTCGGTTTCGCCGTTCGCCGCCGACGACGCGCTGGACGACGCCGACACGCTCAAGCTCGGCATGCACGCCCCGGAGACCTACCGCGGCGACACCGCCAAGGCGCTGGCCGACACGAAGGGCTGGCTCGCCGACGGCTGGCGCGCGGTCTACGTCACCGAGGGCCACGGCCCGGCCGCCCGCACCGTCGAGGTCCTCGGCGGTGAGGGCATCGCGGCCCGCCTGGACAACGACCTCGGCACCCTCAGCCCCTCCGTCGTGCACGTCTCCTGCGGTTCGATCGACCACGGCTTCGTCGACCAGGCCCTCAAGCTCGCGGTGCTCACCGAGACCGACCTCACCGGGCAGAAGGCCGCCGGCCGCGAGGGTGCCCGGATGCCCGCCCGGCGCCGCAAGACCATCGATCCGCTCACCCTGGAAGCGGGCGACTACATCGTCCACGAGCAGCACGGCGTCGGCCGCTACATCGAGATGGTCCAGCGCACCGTGCAGGGCGCCACCCGCGAGTACCTGGTCGTGGAGTACGCCCCCGCCAAGCGCGGCCAGCCCGGAGACCGGCTGTACATCCCCACCGACCAGCTGGAGCAGATCACCAAGTACGTCGGCGGTGAGGCCCCCACCCTGCACCGCCTGGGCGGCGCCGACTGGACCAAGACCAAGGCCCGCGCGAAGAAGGCGGTCAAGGAGATCGCCGCCGACCTGATCAAGCTGTACAGCGCGCGGATGGCGGCGCCGGGGCACGCGTTCGGCACGGACACTCCCTGGCAGCGCGAGCTGGAGGACGCCTTCCCCTACGTGGAGACCCCGGACCAGCTCACCACGATCGCCGAGGTCAAGGAGGACATGGAGAAGACCGTCCCCATGGACCGCCTGATCTGCGGCGACGTCGGCTACGGCAAGACCGAGATCGCGGTGCGCGCCGCCTTCAAGGCCGTCCAGGACGGCAAGCAGGTGGCCGTACTCGTGCCGACGACGCTGCTGGTGCAGCAGCACTTCGGGACGTTCGGCGAGCGGTACGCCCAGTTCCCGGTGAACGTGAGGGCGCTGTCCCGCTTCCAGACCGACACCGAGTCGAAGGCGACCCTGGAGGGTCTGCGCGAGGGCTCGGTGGACATCGTCATCGGCACCCACCGCCTCTTCTCCTCCGAGACGAAGTTCAAGGACCTCGGCCTGGTCATCGTCGACGAGGAGCAGCGCTTCGGCGTCGAGCACAAGGAGCAGCTGAAGAAGCTCCGTGCCAACGTCGACGTCCTGACCATGTCCGCCACCCCCATCCCGCGCACCCTGGAGATGGCGGTCACCGGCATCCGCGAGATGTCGACGATCACCACCCCGCCGGAGGAGCGCCACCCGGTGCTGACCTTCGTCGGCCCCTACGAGCACAAGCAGATCGGCGCCGCGATCCGCCGCGAGCTGCTGCGCGAGGGCCAGGTCTTCTACATCCACAACCGCGTCGAGTCCATCGACCGCGCGGCGGCCAAGCTCCGCGAGATCGTGCCCGAGGCGCGCATCGCCACCGCCCACGGCCAGATGTCCGAGCAGGCCCTGGAGCAGGTCGTCGTCGACTTCTGGGAGAAGAAGTTCGACGTGCTGGTCTCCACGACCATCGTCGAGTCCGGCATCGACATCTCCAACGCCAACACCCTCATCGTCGAGCGCGGCGACAACTTCGGCCTCAGCCAGCTCCACCAGCTGCGCGGCCGGGTCGGCCGAGGCCGGGAGCGCGGTTACGCGTACTTCCTCTACCCCCCGGAGAAGCCCCTGACGGAGACGGCGCACGAGCGTCTCGCCACCATCGCCCAGCACACCGAGATGGGCGCGGGCATGTACGTGGCGATGAAGGACCTGGAGATCCGCGGCGCGGGCAACCTCCTCGGCGGTGAGCAGTCCGGCCACATCGCGGGCGTCGGCTTCGACCTGTACGTACGGATGGTCGGCGAGGCGGTCGCCGACTACCGGGCCTCCCTGGAGGGCGGTGTCGAGGAGGAGCCGCCGCTCGAGGTCAAGATCGAGCTGCCGGTCGACGCGCACGTCCCGCACGACTACGCCCCGGGCGAGCGGCTGCGGCTCCAGGCGTACCGGTCCATCGCCTCCGCCAACAGCGAGGAGGACGTCAAGGCCGTACGCGAGGAGCTCGTCGACCGTTACGGCAAGCTGCCGGAACCCGTGGAAAACCTGCTGCTGGTAGCGGGCCTGCGGATGCTCGCGCGGGCGTGCGCCGTCGGCGAGATCGTGCTCCAAGGCAACAACATCCGGTTCGCGCCGGTCGAGTTGCGCGAGTCCCAGGAGCTGAGGCTCCAGCGGCTCTACCCCGGAAGCGTCATCAAGGGGGGCGCCCACCAGGTCCTGGTACCGCGCCCGAAGACCGCGAAGGTGGGCGGAAAGCCGCTGCTCGGGCGGGAGCTGCTCGGCTGGGTCGGGGAGTTCCTGACCTCGATCCTGGGTTCGTAGCCGCCCGGCCGACGTGTGCGACGAAGCCGTCCACGGGACAGGCCCGTGGACGGCTTCGACGGGTTCGACGTGCGGGGCGCCCTACTGCGCCCGGCTAGTGTTCCGGCCGACCGCCGCCCCGCTCACGCCCGAAGCCGAGCTTGCCCTCGGCCCGTTGCTGTGCGGCGTCGACCTGCTTCGCGTGCTTGCCGCCGGTCCTCTGGTTGACCTGGCGCTCGGCGGCGTCGGACATCTTCCTTGACCTGTCCTTGTCCTTGCCGGCCATGTTCTTCATCTTGTCGAGGATGCCCATGCAGAGCTCCTTCCGAGACGTGACTCACCTCCGACGTTACGGCAGATATGTCCTACATGCCCAGTAGAGGCACATAAGGCCCGCTATGGTCTGGACCTCTCCGTCGCTACGGTGGTACGGCGAACGGCAAGGGGAGGGGCCCGCATGAGGCGACACAGCAGGATCCGTACCGGATGGGCGGCGGGCGCGGCCCTCGCTCTGGCCCTGGTCACCGGATGCGAGGGCCTCGACGGCGACGACGAGGCGTCGAGTTCGGGCAGCGCCGCCGGGGCACCGGCCGAGGAGCGGGCCGCGGGGCAGGCCGTCAGCCCGCTGGACAACCCGGACGGCATCGAACCCGGCCTCGCCCCGGTCACGGGCGACACCCACGAGGCGACGGCCCGGAAGCTCGTCGAGGGCCTGAAGACCAAGGGGCGCGGCCCCAAGACCGGATACGACCGCGACGAGTTCGGCTACGCCTGGATGGACACGGCCGACGGCGTACCGTTCGCCCGGAACGGTTGCGACACGCGGAACGACCTGCTGAAACGCGACGGCGAGAAGGTGCGCTTCCGCTCCGGCTCCGACTGCGTGATCGTCGCCATGACCCTGGACGATCCGTACACCGGCACGAGTATCGAGTGGCGCAAGGAGAAGGCGAGCGAGGTCCAGATCGACCATGTCGTGCCGCTGTCCTACAGCTGGCAGATGGGCTCCTCGCGGTGGGCGGAGAGCAAGCGCGAACAGCTCGCGAACGACCCGCTCAACCTGCTTCCGGTAGAGGGCCGGGCCAACTCCGCCAAGGGGGACTCCGGGCCGGCCACCTGGCTCCCGCCCAGCAAGACGATCCGGTGCGCGTACGCCGTCCGCTTCGCGCAGGTCGCCGACAAGTACGAACTGGCGGTGACGGCTTCCGACCGGCGGATGATGCTGAAGCAGTGCGGCGGCTGACGCGGGCCTCGGGGCGGTGACGGAAACCGCTTCCGGCCGTCGGCGCTCCTGTCTATGGTGACCTCATGGAGCTGAAGGTATCGAGCCTCGCCGAGCGTCCGGAGATGCTGGACCGGGTCCGGGGAATGGCCGACAGCTGGCCCGCGTTCGCCATCGAGGACATGTCGGGCAACGCCCACTACCCGCGCATCGCCGTTGAACTGCCCGAGTACGTGCAGTTCGCCGAGGACGAGCACGGCGAGGTCGTCGCCCACGGCCACAGCGTGCCGTTCGCCCTGCACACCGAGGGGCGTGGCACGCTGCCCGCGCGGGGCTGGAGCGAGGTGCTCGTCTGGGCCTTCGGCGACCTGCGCCACGGTGTCCGCCCCGACACCGTCAGCGCCGTCTCCGTCACCATCGCGCCGCACGCGCAGGGGCTCGGACTGTCCGGCCGGATGCTCGCCGCGATGCGCGACAACGCCCGCGCCCGCGGTTTCCGCGAGGTCGTCGCCCCCGTCCGCCCCAGCGCCAAGCACCTCGAACCGCACGCCCCCGTCGAGGAGTACGCCCGGCGCCTGCGCCCCGACGGCCTGCCCCACGACCCCTGGCTGCGCGTCCACGCCCGGTCCGGTGCCACCCTCGACTCCGTGGCCCCGGCCTCCATGACCGTCTCCGGCTCGCTGGACGAGTGGCGGCGCTGGACGGGCCTGCCCTTCGACACCGCCGGGGACGTCGAGGTTCCCGGCGCCCTGGTGCCGGTGCGCTGCGAACCGGAGCGCGGGTACGCGGTGTACGTCGAGCCGAACGTGTGGATGCGTCACGCGCTCTGAGCCTTCCAGGGGTGGGTGCCGTACGCCCAGGCGTTCATCCTGCCCGCCGGTCCGGGGCGCCCCGCCGGTCCGGCTCATGCCGTTCGCCCCTCTGCGTCGCCGGCCCCGTCCGCCCCGGTACGTCAGAAGTTGCCGTTGCCGAGCAGCTCGCCGTCGGCGTCGTAGACGGTGACGAGGCCGTTCTCGCTCTGCTTCCAGTCGGCGAACGCGGAGGCGATGAGATTGGCGGGACCGGTGCCCTCGCCCATGAGGCCGCCGGTGAGGTCGGTGTAGACGTCGGCCGCGTCGAGGAGGTCGTTCTGCTCGTCGGCACCCTGCACCTTCGTGACGTGGGAGACGGCGTCCTTCTCCGCCGCCGTTCCGTTCTTCTGCACGAACGCCTTGAACCGATCGGCCTGGGACGCCTTCTCGACGGCCTTGTCCTCGGCGGGCTTCGCGTCGGACTTGCCGTCCGCGCCGTCCGACTTCGTGCCGCCGGAGTTCTCGCCCGAGCTCGCCGAGGTCTGGCTGTCGCTGTCGCCGGCGCCGCTCCCGTCACCGGAGTTCGCCGAAACCGCGCCGATGACGACGAGCCCCACGACGGCCCCCAGCGCGATCTTGGTCTTCATGCCCATGACTGTGTTCCCTCCCCAGGCGGCAACCGCCACCTCTCGGCGGTTGCTCGTTCGCGAGGTCAATGAGACCAGAGCCTGTGAACCGAGTCAACAAGGTTCACGGAAGATGGCGCGTACACGGCCGTGAACCGAAGAGGATGCTGATACGTCGGTATGCTCGCCGACACACCATCGGACGAGGGGGCCATGCGGGTGCAGGACAACGCGACAGAAGTGACCGCCGCTGGAATCGCCCGGCTCGCCGGCGTCGGCCGAGCGGCCGTCAGCAACTGGCGCCGCCGGCACGCAGACTTCCCCAAGCCGGTCGGCGGCACCGAGACCAGCCCCTCCTTCGCCCTCGCCGAGGTGGAGGGGTGGCTGCGTGACCACAGCAAACTCGCCGAGGTCCCCCTGCGGGAGCGGGTCTGGCAGCAACTCGTCGGCCACCCCGAGGGCCCGGTCACCGCGCTCAAGCACGCCGGCTGCGTCCTGCTGCTGATCCACGACCACCCCACGCGCTGGCTGGAGGTGAGCGCCGGCTCCGACGTACGGCTCGCCGCGATGCTGCCGGAGGCTCTGGGTCAGGTGCTGACGGCGCGTTTCGGGGCGGCTGCTGTGAACGTCTCCAGCGGTGACCGCGAGGCCACCCCTGTTCACACGGAACGCTCCGAGAAGGCGCCGACCTCCGTGAACACCCCGCCGACGGTTCACACCCCGGCCCCCGCCACTCCCGCCCCCGTCGCTCCGGCCCTCGACGCCCCCACCGGCCCAGCCGTCCTCCCCTCCGCCCCCCTCCTACGCGGCACCGCCGAACTCGCCGCCGAGCTCGGGGCCCGGCAGACCTTCGAGTTCCTGCTCGGCCGGCACCTCGACGCCAATCCCCGCCAGTACACGCTCACCCCCGCCGACCTCGCCGGCCTCATGGCGGACCTCGCCGGCCCCGCCCGCACCGTCCTCGACCCCGCCTGCGGCGCCGGCGCCCTCCTGCGCGCCGCCGCGCCGGACGGCCCCGCCCCCCGCGCCGAGCAGGCCGACCAGCGGCTGTACGCCCAGGACGGTGCCCCCGACCTCGCCGCTCTCACCGGTGTCCGGCTCGCCCTGCACACCCGGGCCACCGTGCGCGGAGCCGCCGGCGACACCCTGCGCGCGGACGCCTTCCCCGAGCTGCGCGCCGACGCCGTCCTGTGCCACCCGCCGTTCAACGAACGCAACTGGGGCCACGACGAACTCGCCTACGACGCCCGTTGGGAGTACGGCTTTCCGGCCCGCACCGAGTCCGAGCTGGCCTGGGTGCAGCATGCACTCGCCCGCCTGCGGGACGGCGGCACGGCCGTCCTCCTCATGCCGCCCGCCGCCGCCTCCCGCCGCTCCGGCCGCCGCATCCGCGCCGACCTGCTGCGCCGGGGCGCGCTGCGGGCGGTGGTCGCCCTGCCCGTCGGCGCGGCACCGCCGTACAACCTCCCGCTCCACCTGTGGGTGCTGCGTCGGCCCGAGAAGGCGCCCGCACAGCCCGAGGTGCTGCTCGCCGACGTGGGGCGGTTCGCCGGCGAGGGGCGCGGCGGCCCGGACTGGCGGGCCGTGCGGGACGCCGTGCTCGACGCCTGGCGGGACTTCGACCGCGCCGGCCGCCTCGACGACCGTCCGGGCCTGGCCCGTTCCCTGCCCGTCATCGAACTCCTCGACGACGACGTCGACCTCGCCCCCGCCCGCCATCTGCCGCCCCCCGCCGCGGCCGACGCCGCCGGACGGCTCACCGACGTCCGCGAGCGCCTCGACGAGACCCTGCGCCTGACCACCGACCTCACTCCCGACCTCGCCCTCGACCGCACCCTCTTGGCCGCCGGCACCGCACAGTCCGCCCCCCGCTGGCCCCTCACCACCGTCGGTGAACTCGCGCGCGGCGGCGCCCTGCTGCTGCGCACCGGCACAAATGGCGGCCACGCGCGCGTACCCGCGCTCACCGACCACGACGTACTCGCCGGTACGGCCCCCTCCGGCACCCTTCCCGAGAGCGACGAGGAACCCGTACTGACCGAACCCGGCGACGTCGTCGTCCCGGTCCTCGGTGGCGGCTCCGTCGCGCGCGTGATCGACGACGCCACCGCCGGCGCAGCCCTGGGCCGCAACCTCGTGCTCCTGCGCCCCGACCCGGCCGCGCTCGACCCCTGGTTCCTCGCCGGGTTCCTGCGCGGCACCGCCAACAACCGGCAGGCCAGCAGCTACGCCTCCACCGCCACCCGCCTCGACGTCCGCCGCCTCCAGCTCCCCCGGCTCCCGCTCGACGCCCAGCACCGCTACGGGGCCCGCTTCCGCGCCCTCGACGAGTTCGAACGGGCGCTCAGACTCGCGGGCCGCCTCGGCGAGCAGCTCGTACGCGGGATGTACGACGGACTCACGGACGGCACGCTGCCACCCGGCCGGTGACCTGGTGATCGGTACGGCAACGGTTCGGTACAACCGGGGACCACTGTCGGTCAGGGCCTATACGCTCGGACTTCCACACTGAACGGCCCGTTCGTCCGTTCGTCCGTTCGGCCCGTTCGGCACATCGGCATCATCGTCCAGGAGCAGTCATGTACGGCAACAGCGACGCCGGGCCGCCGCCCTCCCGCGGCGCGGCCACCGTCATCACCCTGCGCGTGCTGTTCGCCGCCGCCGGTTTCCTGACGTGCGGTCTGCTCGCCTGCGTCCCGCTGTTCCGGATCGCCGTGCTGCGCGGCCGCGCGCTCGACTGGACCGTGGCCTGGCTGAGCCTGCCGGTGTCGATCGGCTGCCTCGCCGTGGTCGGTGAGCTGCCGGAGAGCGACCGCCGCACGGACCTCGCCATGCTCGCTCTGCTGCTGATCGGAGCGGCGGCCAGCGCGTACTTCCTCGTTGTCGACATACGTCTGCACGCCGCACCGCGCCGGTTCGCCGGCTACGCGCCGCCGCGGCAGGCCTCCACCGCGTACTACGGCCAGAGCCACCCCGCGGGGCCGTACGCACCCACGGTCGTGTCGCAGCCCCCGCTCGCCCCGGCCCCGGGATCCGCGCACCCCGGGTTCCCGACGCCCCCGATGCCGATGTCCCAGACGCCGGTTCCCCCGCAGGCGCCGACGTACCAGACGCCGCTGTCCCGGACGCCCGCGCCCCGGCGACCCGCGGCCACCCCGCCGCCCGGGCACCCCGCCCCCGCCCGCATCGACCAGGTCCGCGCCGAGCTCGACGAGCTCAGCGACTACCTGCGCAATCACGACGGCCCCGGCAACGGACCCGGACCCGGCACCGGCCCCGGCAGCGGCGGCAACCAGGGCGGAAGGTGACCGTGACGACGGCCGGACGTGTCGTCGCCGACCGGTACGAGCTGTCCACCCTCATCGGGCAGGGCGGCATGGGCCAGGTCTGGACGGCGTACGACCGGCGGCTCGACCGGCGCGTGGCGGTGAAGCTGCTGCGCCCCGACAAGGTGGCCGGCCAGGAGGCCGACGAACTGCGCCGCCGGTTCGTGCGCGAGTGCCGGGTGACCGCCCAGGTCGACCACCCCGGCCTCGTCACGGTGCACGACGCGGGCAGCGAGGCCGAGGAGCTGTTCCTCGTCATGCAGTACGTCGACGGCGCCGACCTCTCCGACCACCTCGCCGAGCACGACCCGTACCCCTGGCAGTGGGCGGTCGCCGTCGCGGCCCAGCTGTGCGCCGTCCTGAGCGCCGTGCACGCCGTGCCGATCGTCCACCGCGACCTCAAGCCGCGCAACGTGATGGTGAAGCAGGACGGCACCGTCACCGTCCTCGACCTCGGCGTCGCCTCCGTCATGGACGCCGACACCACCCGCCTCACCCACACCGGCACCCCCATAGGCACGCCCGCCTACATGGCACCCGAGCAGGCGATGGGCGGCGCGGTCGGCCCGTACACCGACCTCTACGCACTCGGCGTGCTCCTGCACGAACTGCTCAGCGGCGACGTTCCGTTCGCCGGCTCCACCGCCCTCGGTGTGCTCCACCGGCACCTGTACGAACCGCCGCTGCCCGTACGCCGCATCCGCCCCGAGGTCCCCGAGGCGCTCGAAACCCTCGTACTGCGCCTGCTCGCCAAGGACCCGCAGCACCGGCCCGCCTCCGCCCAGGAGGTCTACGAGCACCTGGCGCTGCTGCTGCCCGCACGCGGCATGCCCACCGGCGGGCCCCTCGATCCCACCCGCCCCTTCGTACGCCCGCACGCCCCCTGGCCCGACCGCGCACGCACCCCCGCGCCCCGGCCGGCTCCCGTGGCGCCCGCCGCCGAGGCGGAGAAGCCGGACGTCGCCCGCGCCGTCGACGACGTCAAACGCCTCCTGGGGGAGGGCCGCATCACCCAGGCCGTCGACATCCTCGGCGCGATCCTGCCCGCCGCCGCCGAACAGCACGGCGAGCGTTCCCCGGTCGTGCGCACCCTGCGCAAGCAGTACGCGGCCACCCTCATGGACGACGGCCAGTACCGGCGCGCACTGCCGGAGCTGCGCCGCCTCGCCGACGAACGCGCCGCCGAGGCCGGCCAGGCCGACCCGCAGTCCCTGCGCCACCGCTACGACGCCGCCCAGTGCCTGGAGCAGCTCGGCGAGCCGGCCGCCGCCCTCGCCGAGTACCGCGCGCTGTTGCCGTACTACGAGAACCAGTACGTCGCCGGTGACCCCGGCCTCGCCCACGACGTCCGCCGCCGCATCGGCCACCTGCTCCTCGCCCTGGGCGACCGCGCCGCCGCCCACGAGACGCTGGCCCGGCTGCTGCACGACGTGGAGCGCCTGCACGGCCCCGGTCACCCCCTCGCGGCCGAGATCCGGCGCACCCTGCAGTGGCTCGGGCAGGTACGCGGCTGACGGCCGCCACCCCGGCAGGGGCGAGGCGGTGCCCCAAGTCCTGGTGAATCGTTGGTCGAATGGGTTGGCCAGAGCCCGGCCACTGCCTACCATCGATCATCGCAAGACTTTGTGCACCGTCGCACAAGCTCTCCTCGGGAGGTTTCCTTGCACCGCCGCCGTCGCACCGCGCTCCTCCTCACCGCCGCGATCGCCGTCGCGGCGCCCCTGCTCACCGCCTGCGGCAACGACGCGCATCCGGGAGCGGCGGCCGTCGTGGGCGACCAGCGGATCACCGTCGCCCAGCTGGAGAACCGCGTGGAGGAGGTACGCGAGGCGCAGCGGACCGCCGTCCCGGACGACGCCCAGTACCAGCAGGCCCTCGCCAGGACCGGCGGCCTCACCCGCGACACCCTGCACAGCATGGTCCTCGACCGGGTCCTGCACCGCGCCGCCCGGGACGCGGGCGTGACCGTCACCCGCAGGGACGTCCAGCGGATGCGCGGCGGACTCGAGGAGCAGGCCGGCGGTACCAAGGAGCTGGAGACCGTCTGGCTGCAGCAGTACGGCGTCCCGCCCGAGCGCCTCGACGCCAACCTCCGCGTCCAGCTGGAGGCCCAGAAGCTCGCCGAGACCCTCGGCACCGACACCAGCCGGCCCGAGTTCTGGCAGGCCCTGTCCGAGGCCTCCGAGAAGCTCGACGTCGACCTCAACCCGCGCTACGGGGCCTGGGACGTCCAGAAGAGCAGCCGCGTCGACACGAAGGTGCCGTGGCTGCGGGAGACCACGGCGACGCAGACGCGGCAGACGGCGTAACGCTCCCGCAGGGGCGTGCCCTGCCGGACGGCACAGGGGCACAGGGGCACAGGGGGCTCTGCGTCCCAGGGGCATAGGGAGACGCAGGGACGCGGGGCGCCCGGAGGAGGCCCTGTGGACAACTCATGGGGCTGTCGGCCGGGTGCGTTACGTTCTGATGGTGAACGCAATCACCGCCGACACCACCCCCGACCCCGGCCGCGTCGTCCTCCTCACCACCAGTCACCGCGTCGCCCCCGGCCTGCTGTCCTGGCCCGCCTGGCAGGCCCTGCGCACCGCCGACCGCGTGCTGTGCGCCGACGGCGGCCACCCGCAGCTGCCGTATCTGCGCGAGGCGGGCATACGGGTCGACGAGACGGCCCCCACCGCCGAGGAACTGGTCGCCGCCTGCGCCGGCGGTCACACGGCGGTGGTCGTGGCGACCGGTGAGGGCGACCCCGACCTCACCGACGGACTGGCCCGCCTCGCGGGATCGGGCCGCGTCCGTATGCCGGACCTGGAGCTGCTCCCCGCCTCCTACGACCTACCGGGCGCGCGCCTGCTCGACCTCGTCCAGGTCATGGACCGCATCCGCGTCGAATGCCCCTGGTCGTCGCAGCGCACCCACAAGGGCCTGGCCAAGTACGCCATCGAGGAGGCGTACGAACTCGTCGAGGCGATCGAGGAAGGCGACCGCGACGAACTCCGCGAGGAACTGGGCGACGTCCTCCTCCAGGTCGTCTTCCACGCCCGCATCGCCGAGGAGGACCCCGACGCGCCGTTCTCCGTCGACGACGTCGCCGGCACCATCGTCGCCAAGCTGATCCACCGCCACCCGCACGTCTTCGGCGACGAGACGGCGGCCACGCCCGAGGAGGCCAGGGAGCACTGGCTGCGCACCAAGGCGGCCGAGAAGCAGCGCACCTCGGTCACCGAGGGCGTCCCCCTCGGCCAGCCCGGCCTCGCCCTCGCCGCCAAACTCGCCTCGCGGGTGCGCACGGCGGGCCTGCCGGTCACGCTCCCGACAGGTGAGGGCGTCGGCTACGAACTGCTGGCCCTGGCGGCACGCGCCGAGGCCGAGGGCACGGACCCGGAGGCGGCACTGCGAGCGGCGGCACGGGCGTACCGGGACGCGATCAGGGAGACCGAGGCCGCCGGGGACTGAGGACGCCTCCGCCTCCCGGATACGGTCAATGGGTGACCGACCTCCCCACGCCCGACGGCGCCACGCCCGACGGCGCCACGCCCGCCGCCCCCACCCTCGCCGACGTTGCCCCCGAGCTTTTCACCTGGGAGTTCGCCGGCGACCCCTACCCCGCCTACGCATGGCTGCGCGAGCACGCCCCCGTGCACCGGACGCGGCTGCCCAGCGGCGTGGAGGCCTGGCTGGTCACCCGGTACGCCGACGCCAAGCAGGCCCTCGCCGACCCGAGGCTGTCCAAGAATCCGGCGCACCACGACGAGCCCGCGCACGCCAAGGGCAAGACCGGCATTCCGGGGGAGCGGAAGGCCGAGTTGATGACCCATCTGCTGAACATCGACCCGCCGGACCACACCAGGCTCCGTCGGCTGGTCAGCAAGGCGTTCACGCCTCGCCGGGTCGCCGAGTTCGCGCCCCGGGTGCAGGAGCTCGCCGACGACCTCATCGACCGGTTCGCCGGTACGGGGTCCGCCGACCTGATCCACGAGTTCGCCTTCCCGCTGCCCATCTACGCCATTTGCGACCTGCTCGGCGTACCCCGCGAGGACCAGGACGACTTCCGGGACTGGGCGGGGATGATGATCCGCCACGGTGGCGGACCCCGGGGCGGGGTCGCGCGGTCGGTGAAGAAGATGCGGGGCTACCTCGCCGACCTCATCCACCGCAAACGCGCGGCGCTGCCGCCCGAGCCCGGCCCCGACGAGGACCTCGTCTCCGGGCTCATCCGCGCCTCCGACCACGGCGAGCACCTCACCGAGAACGAGGTGACGGCGATGGCCTTCATCCTGTTGTTCGCTGGTTTCGAGACCACCGTCAACCTGATCGGCAACGGCACGTACGCCCTGCTCACCCATCCCGAGCAGCGGACCCGGCTGCAGACGTCCCTCGCCGCCGGCGAACGCGCCCTGCTGGAGACCGGCGTCGAGGAACTGCTGCGCTACGACGGCCCGGTGGAGATGGCCACCTGGCGCTTCGCCACCCGGCCACTCACCATCGGCGGGCAGGACATCGCGGCCGGCGACCCCGTACTCGTCGTACTCGCCGCCGCCGACCGGGACCCGGAGCGGTTCACGGACCCGGACACCCTCGACCTCGCCCGCCGGGACAGCCAGCACCTCGGGTACGGCCACGGCATCCACTACTGCCTCGGCGCCCCGCTCGCCCGGCTGGAGGGACAGACCGCCCTCGCCACGCTGCTCACCCGCCTGCCGGACCTGCGCCTCGCCGCCGACCCTGCCGATCTCCGCTGGCGCGGCGGGCTCATCATGCGCGGTCTGCGCACCTTGCCCGTGTCGTTCACATCCGCTCCGTCGTCATCCGCGGGCAACGATTCGTCGCCGACGCAAAGGTGACACGCGCTCAACTCTGTGATCTTCACGTGATCTGTGCGGCATGAACTTGTGACAAGCGATCATCTGCCTATACGTTCACGAATCAGCGTGGCGCCGAGCATCACTGCCGCGCGGTCCCCGTCGTCTCCGAAAGGTCGTCGCATGCTCTCCGGGAACGGTCGTCATCGCCGCCCCCGCCAGGCTCCCGCCCTGGTCGTCGCCGCCGGAGTGACCGGCTCCGCCATCGCGATCCCGCTCCTCGGTGCCACCGGCGCCCACGCGGCCGACGGGGCGGACTGGGACCAGGTCGCCCAGTGCGAGACCGGCGGTGCCTGGAGCCAGAACAGCGGCAACGGGTACTACGGAGGTCTGCAGCTGCCCCAGGACGCCTGGGAGCAGTACGGCGGCCTGGAGTACGCGCCGAGCGCCGACCGGGCCAGCCGCTCCCAGCAGATAGACGTCGCCGAGAAGATGCACGCGGATCAGGGCATCGCCGCCTGGCCGACCTGTGGTCTGCTCGCGGGCCTGGGCAACGACTCGGGGACCGTGGGCAGCGGCACCGGTTCGTCGGGTGACGGTTCGTCGGACGGCGCAGGCGCGTCGGGAACGCCAAGGACGTCGGAGCCGTCGGACGCCCCCGGCTCGCCCGGCCTGTCCGACTCCTCCGGCTCCTCCGGCTCGTCAGGTTCCTCCGGCTCGGCGAAGGCGTCGGACCCCACGCCCGAGAAATCCGCTTCGTCCCCTTCGTTGTCCGCCTCGCCCACTCCTGACTCCTCGCCGGACGGCAGGGATGATTCGGCCAAGTCCGACACATCCACTGAATCCGGCCCCACGGAGAGCGCCGATCCACGGGATCTCGACAGTTCACCCACAGCCTCCCCGGAGGAGGAGGTCGGTGAACGGGACAAGTCGGGCCGGAGTGAGGGTTCTTCGGCACTCACCGACACCGGGGAGTCCGGCGAGGGGCGGCACCGCGGCGGCAGTGCCGACGAGGGCGCGGCGAGCGGCCGTACGGCCGAGTCGTCGGGGAGGCACGCCTCGCGCGGAGAGGGTCAGGCGCGAGAGGTCGTGGACGGCTCGTACACGGTGCGTTCCGGCGACAGCCTCTGGGGCATCGCCGACTCCCTTGAGCTCGACGGCGGGTGGCGCTCGCTCTACTCCGGCAACAAGGAGGTCGTCGGCGCCGACCCGGACCACATCCTGCCCGGTCAGACGCTCACGGTCGCGGGCGAATCGGGCGAAAAGTAGGGCCAGTTCGCGTCACGGTTAGAGGCTGTATGTCCGTTTTGGATCACGTGAGAGATAGGTCTCAGAAGCCGTGATCGTCTTTGAAAATCCGCGGAGCGCGTGTCTACGGTCATGACCGCTCGTCATCGCGGGCCCCGGCTGCCGCAACGCCGAATCCTGCCAGCGGCCGTCCGGGAACAGTCGTCGCGCAAGCGCCGAAGGCAGGAGCGGGGGACCCAAGGTAAGTGCCGCACCGGGCAGTTGAACCGGAGCGGCTAGGGGTGGAGCCGAGTTCCGCGAGGAACCCGGCCGGGCAACTCAACCGGCCCGAACCCGACAGCTCACCTCGCAGGCGCCGGAGAGGGGATCAACCATGCTGTTTTCCGGCAAGGGCAAGCACCGCCGCCCGTCCAAGGCCACTCGCGTCATCGCCGTCGCCGGCGTCACCGGTGCCGCCGTCGCCGCCCCGCTGATGGCGGCCGGCAACGCCTCCGCCGCCACCGCGTCCGAGTGGGACACCGTCGCCCAGTGCGAGTCCGGCGGCAACTGGTCCATCAACACCGGCAACGGTTACTACGGCGGTCTGCAGTTCTCCGCCTCCACCTGGGCCGGCTACGGCGGTACGCAGTACGCCTCCACCGCCGACCAGGCCAGCAAGGCGCAGCAGATCGAGATCGCCGAGAAGGTGCTCGCGGGCCAGGGCAAGGGCGCCTGGCCGTCCTGCGGCACCGGTCTGTCGGGCGCCGCGTACACCGGCGGCGGCTCCGACGAGAGCCAGGACGGCGGCTCTTCCGAGAGCTCCGGCTCCTCCGAGGGCTCCGGCAGCTCCGAGGGCTCGCAGAGCCAGAGTGGCGGCTCCACGGCCGACCGTTCCACCGAGCAGAGGTCCTCCCGTTCCGACGAGCGCCCGGCCGCCGAGAAGAAGACCGTCACCACCCCGGCCGGCAAGAAGGTCGAGAAGGGCGACGGCGAGTACAAGGTCGTCACGGGCGACACCCTCAGCTCGATCGCCGAGGAGCACGACGTCGACGGCGGCTGGGCGAAGCTGTTCGAGCAGAACGACGACATCATCGACGACGCCGACCTGATCTACCCGGGCCAGCAGCTGCACCTGAAGTAGGCGGCGCCCCCCCATCTCCCGTCCCGGTGCGTGTTCCCCCGTACGCACCGGGACGGGTTTTTCACGCCCTGACCCGTACGGGCTTACACGCCCCGGCCTCGCCCC
>NZ_BAABCQ010000089.1:0-30934 GCF_039539045.1 Streptomyces marokkonensis | reverse complement strand
GGTATCTCCACGCGTTGCGGTGGTGAAACCGACCCATCCGCGTGAATCCGCTCACGCCGGGGCATACGCAGTACGCCCCCCTCTCGATCATGTCGGGGACGACAAGCTCGGAGGTACCCGTGAGCAGCAGTATCTTCAGGACCAAAAAGATCGAGCAGTCCATCCGGGACACCGAGGAACCGGAGCACGCACTCAAGAAGTCCTTGTCCGCGCTGGACCTGACCGTCTTCGGCGTCGGTGTCATCATCGGCACCGGCATCTTCGTACTGACCGGCACGGTCGCCAAGAACAACGCCGGGCCGTCGGTGGCCCTGGCCTTCGTCGTCGCCGGAGTCGTCTGCGCGCTCGCCGCGCTCTGCTACGCGGAGTTCGCCTCCACGGTCCCGGTGGCCGGCTCCGCGTACACCTTCTCGTACGCCTCGCTCGGTGAACTGCCCGCCTGGATCATCGGCTGGGACCTGGTCCTGGAGTTCGCGCTGGGCACGGCGGTGGTGGCCGTCGGCTGGTCCGGCTACATCCGTTCGCTGCTGGACAACGCGGGCTGGCAGATGCCCGCGGCGCTCGGCGGCCGGGACGGTGCCGAGAGGTTCGGCTTCGACATCCTCGCCGCCGTCCTGGTGTTGGTGCTCACCGGCATCCTGGTCCTCGGCATGAAGCTGTCGGCACGGGTCACCTCGGTCGTCGTCGCCATCAAGGTGACCGTCGTCCTCATCGTGATCATCGCGGGTGCCTTCTTCGTGAAGGGCTCCAACTACGACCCCTTCATCCCCGAGGCGCAGCCGGTGGAGGCGGGAGGGGGCCTGCACTCACCGCTGATCCAGCTGATGTTCGGCTGGGCGCCGGCCAACTTCGGTGTGATGGGCGTCTTCACCGCGGCCTCGGTCGTCTTCTTCGCCTTCATCGGCTTCGACATCGTCGCCACGGCCGCCGAGGAGACCAAGAACCCCCAGCGCGACATGCCGCGCGGCATCCTCGGCTCCCTGTTCATCTGCACCGCGCTGTACGTCGCCGTGTCGATCGTCGTCACCGGCATGCAGCACTACAGTGAGCTGTCCATCGACGCCCCGCTCGCCGACGCCTTCAAGTCCACCGGGCATCCCTTCTTCGCCGGTGTGATCAGCTTCGGTGCCGCCGTCGGTCTGACCACGGTCTGCATGATCCTGCTGCTCGGCCAGACCCGGGTGTTCTTCGCGATGAGCCGCGACGGGCTGCTGCCGCGCTTCTTCTCCCATGTCCACCCGAAGTTCCGGACGCCGTACCGGCCGACCATCCTGCTCGGCGTGATCATCGCGATCGTCGCCGGCTTCACCAGCCTGAGCGAACTCGCCGAGCTGGTGAACATCGGCACGCTGTTCGCGTTCGTCGTCGTCGCGCTCAGCGTGATCATCCTGCGCCGGACCCGCCCGGACCTGCCGCGTGCGTTCCGCACCCCGCTGGTGCCGCTGCTGCCGATCGTGTCGGTGGCCGCCTCGCTGTGGCTGATGCTGAACCTGCCCGCCGAGACATGGGTGCGGTTCGGCGTCTGGATGGCGATCGGTGTCGTCGTGTACTTCCTCTACAGCCGCAACCACAGCCGCCTGGCCCACGGCGAGGAGACGCCGGCCGGCAGCCCTTCGAAATCGTCCGGCCAGGACACCCCGTAGCCACCGCCACCGCCACCACCGGCCCGCCCGACGCCACTGCCACCGCCCGATGACGTCACACCGGCCCGCCCGACGCCGCCGCCACCTGGCTGGCCCGACGCCACTGCCGCCGGTGCCGTCAGGCGGGCCGGACCGTTCGCGGTCCCGCCACCTCCGCCCCCAGCTCCGCCACCCGGCGGCGCAGCCCACGGTCCGCCGTCACCACCAGAACGGGGCGGTCACCGGCCCGCGCGGCCAGCTCGACCATGTGATCGTCCCCACTGCCGGGCGCCGACTCCACCCGTACGCCGGGAACCGGGTCCACGCCACGGGCCGCGCCCTCGACCACGAGGACGATCTCCACCGGGCCGGTATGCCCCGGCACCCCGTCCACCGCCAGCCGGTCCCGCAACCGCTCCGCGGCCCCGCGCCGGTCGTGCCACCATCCGTCGGGCACGGACCCGACGACGTTCGCGGCGTCGACGATCACGAGGAGAGGTTCGCTGTCGTCCATGGGGCCAGGGTCGCACGCGCCCCCACCCGGACGGAGCGCTCCCGTGGGCGGAGGCATAAAATCACCAGGTGAACGGCGAGTGGCTCATACGCGGCCGGGACGGCCGACTCAGCGTCTACCTGATGACCCAGGACGCTGTCCTGTGCCGTGCGGAGCAGGTGCCGGGCGGCCCCTGGGACGCACCGCGCAGGATCGGCGGCGACCAGCGACTGCACTCGGCCGCGGGGATCGGCCAGGGCGCCGACTCCTACGCGCACCTGGTCGCCTGGCGGCCCACCGGGCCGGGGGAGTCGGACCTGGTGCACTCCACCCACTTCCGGCCCCTGCTGGCAGCCCTCGACTGGGACGCCGTCGGTCACCCGAATGACAAGGGTGACCGCACCGGCAGGCCCGTCGCCGTGGTCGACGCCCAGGGGCGGGCGCACATCTTCGTGCGCAACAGCGGCGGCGGACTCAGCATGCGTGCCCAGAAGCAGAAGGGCGGCTGGTGCCCGTGGCGTGACTTCAAGGGCACCGACCTCCAGGAGGTGCCCGCCGCGGTGGCGGGCAAGGACGGACGCATCGAGGCGTACGCGGCCGGCGCCGGCGCGCTCGTGTACTGGCGTCAGGAGGGGCCAGCCACCGAGTTCCAGCTGGTGGAGGAGGTGGAGGCCGAGGCCCGCCCGGGCACCCTGCGCGCCCTGGCCACCTCCGACGAGAACACCACCCTGTTCTTCACCGACACGGCCGGCCGGCTGTCCGCCTGGCGTCCGGGTGCCGGGCCCGTCGCCCTGCTCCCCGCGGCGGGGCCCGGACCGGTCGCTGCCGTCCGCTGCGAACTCGACGGTCACGACTGCACGCTGCTGGCCCAGTGCTCGTCCTCCGGCAGGGTCGCCTTCGCGGCCTACCCCAGCGAGCAGGAGTCGGCGGGCGCCTGGTGGACGGAGTCAGGACCGCGGCTGCCCGCGGATGCCGGGGTGTCCCTGGCCGTGGACGCCGTCGGTCGGGTGGTCGCGGCGGTTCTGTCGCCCTCGACGGGACAGCTGCTGCTGACCCGTCGCAAGGACGAACCGGGGTTGGCGCTGACGGCCTGGCAGGAGGTCTGACGGGGCCCGTCGGACCTCGCCCGGATCGCGTCGCCGGGTGCGAAAGGGATGGGCCGCACGGATTGTCACCGTGCGACCCACCCCCTCTTCTTCGGGTGTGACCGGTTACGCCGGAACGCTCGCCACCCCGGGCTCCAGGAACCGCTTCCCGTTCACCCGCTCGGCGACGCCCTCACGGTCCAGGTACGGCGTGATGCCGCCCAGGTGGAAGGGCCAGCCGGCGCCGGTGATCAGGCAGAGGTCGATGTCCTGGGCCTCGGCGACGACGCCCTCGTCGAGCATCAGGCCGATCTCCTGGGCCACCGCGTCCAGGACGCGGTCGCGGACCTGCTCCTCGGTCAGGACCAAGTCGCCCTGCTCGAGAAGCGCGGCGACCTCCGGGTCCAGCTCCGGCCTGCCGCTGTCGTAGACGTAGAAGCCGCGCTTGCCCGCCTCGACGACCGCCTTGAGGTTCGGGGAGACCGTGAAGCGCTCGGGGAAGGCCCGGTTGAGGGTCTGAGAGACGTGCAGGCCGATGGCCGGGCCGACCAGCTCCAGCAGGACCAGCGGGGACATCGGCAGGCCGAGCGGTTCCACGGCCTTCTCCGCGACCTCGACCGGGGTGCCCTCGTCGATGACGTTCTGGATCTCGCCCATGAAGCGGGTCAGGATGCGGTTCACGACGAACGCCGGGGCGTCCTTCACGAGGACCGCGGTCTTCTTCAGCTTCTTCGCGACGCCGAACGCCGTGGCCAGCGAGGCCTCGTCCGTCTGCTCGCCGCGGACGATCTCCAGCAGCGGGAGGATCGCGACCGGGTTGAAGAAGTGGAAGCCGACGACCCGCTCGGGGTGCTTCAGCTTCGACGCCATCTCCGAGACGGAGAGCGAGGAGGTGTTGGTGGCGAGGATGGCGTGCGCGGGCGCCACCGCCTCGACCTCCGCGAACACCTTCTGCTTGACGCCCATCTCCTCGAACACGGCCTCGATGACGAAGTCCGCGTCCGCGAAGCCCTCGGCCTTGTCCAGGACACCGGAGACCAGGGCCTTCAGGCGGTTGGCCTTGTCCTGGTCGATCCGGCCCTTGCCGAGCAGCTTGTCGATCTCGGCGTGGACGTAGCCCACACCCTTGTCGACGCGCTCCTGGTCGATGTCGGTCAGGACGACCGGCACCTCGAGGCGGCGCAGGAAGAGCAGGGCCAGCTGCGACGCCATCAGACCGGCGCCGACGACACCCACCTTGGTGACCGGGCGGGCCAGCGCCTTGTCCGGGGCGCCGGCGGGGCGCTTGCCGCGCTTCTGCACCAGGTTGAAGGCGTAGATGCCGGAGCGCAGTTCGCCGCCCATGATCAGGTCGGCGAGGGCCTGGTCCTCGGCGTCGTAGCCCTGCTGGAGGTCGCCGTTCTTGGCGGCGGCGATGATGTCCAGGGCGCGGTAGGCGGCGGGGGCGGCGCCGTGCACCTTGGAGTCGGCGATGAAGCGGCCCTTGGCGACGGCCTGGTCCCAGGCCTCGCCGCGGTCGATCACCGGACGCTCGACGGCGATCTCGCCCTTGAGGACGGACGCCGTCCAGATCAGCGACTGCTCGAGGAAGTCCGCGCCCTCGAAGATCGCGTCCGCGATGCCGAGTTCGTGGACCTGCGCGCCCTTGAGCTGCTTGTTCTGATTCAGGCTGTTCTCGATGATGACCGAGACGGCCTTGTCGGCGCCGATCAGGTTCGGCAGCAGGGTGCAGCCGCCCCAGCCGGGGACGAGGCCGAGGAAGACCTCGGGGAGCGAGAAGGCGGGGAGGGCCGCGGACACCGTGCGGTAGGCGCAGTGCAGGCCGATCTCCACGCCGCCGCCCATGGCCGCGCCGTTGTAGTACGCGAAGGTCGGCACGGCCAGCTTCGACAGCCGCTTGAAGACGTCGTGGCCGCCCTTGCCGATGGCGAGCGCGTCCTCGTGCCGCTCGAGCAGCTCGACGCCCTTGAGGTCGGCGCCGACCGCGAAGATGAACGGCTTGCCGGTGACGCCGACGCCGACGATGTCGCCGTCCGCGGCCTCCTTCTCGACCTGGTCGACGGCGGCGTCGATGTTCGCCAGCGACTGCGGGCCCAGCGTGGTCGGCTTGGTGTGGTCCAGGCCGTTGTCCAGGGTGATCAGGGCGAAACGCCCGGCCCCCAGCGGCAGGTCGAAGTGGCGTACGTGCGCGCTGGTGACGACCTCACCGGGGAACAGCTCGGCCGCACCCTTCAGAAGCTCTGCGGTGGTGCTCACTTGTCCCCCTCGAAGTGCGGGTTCTCCCAGACGACCGTCGCGCCCATGCCGAAGCCGACGCACATGGTGGTCAGGCCGTAGCGGACGTGCGGCTGCTCCTCGAACTGACGGGCCAGCTGCGTCATCAGGCGGACGCCCGACGAGGCCAGCGGGTGGCCGAAGGCGATGGCGCCGCCGTACTGGTTGACGCGCGCGTCGTCGTCGGCGATGCCGTAGTGCTCCAGGAAGGCGAGGACCTGGACGGCGAAGGCCTCGTTGATCTCGAACAGGCCGATGTCGTCGATGGACAGGCCGGCCTGGGCCAGGGCCTTCTCCGTCGCCGGGATCGGGCCGTAGCCCATGACCTCCGGCTCGACGCCCGCGAAGGAGTACGCGACGAGGCGCATCTTGACCGGCAGGTCGTTCTCGCGGGCGAAGTCCTCGCTCGCGATGAGGGAGGCGGTGGCGCCGTCGTTGAGACCGGCCGCGTTGCCCGCGGTGACCCGGCCGTGCACGCGGAACGGCGTCTTCAGGCCCGCCAGGTTCTCCAGCGTGGTGCCCGGACGCATCGGCTCGTCGGCGGTGACCAGGCCCCAGCCGGTCTCACCGGCCTCTTCGTTGGTGCGGCGCACCGAGACGGGCACCAGGTCGGCCTGGATCTTGCCGTCGGCGTACGCCTTGGCGGCCTTCTCCTGCGAGCGCACGGCGTACTCGTCGGCGCGCTGCTTGGTGATGCCCGGGTAGCGGTCGTGCAGGTTCTCCGCGGTCATGCCCATGAACAGGGCGGACTCGTCGACGAGCTTCTCGCTGACGAACCGCGGGTTCGGGTCCACGCCCTCGCCCATCGGGTGGCGCCCCATGTGCTCGACACCGCCCGCGATCGCGACGTCGTACGCGCCGAAGGCGACGGAGCCGGCCACCGAGGTGACCGCGGTCAGGGCGCCCGCGCACATGCGGTCGATCGAGTAGCCCGGGACCGAGGTGGGCAGGCCCGCCAGGATGCCGGCGGTGCGGCCGATGGTCAGGCCCTGGTCACCGATCTGCGTGGTCGCGGCGACGGCGACCTCGTCGATCTTCTTGGGGTCGAGACCGGGATTGCGGCGCAGCAGTTCCCGGATGGCCTTCACGACCAGGTCGTCGGCGCGGGTCTCGTGGTAGACGCCCTTCGGGCCCGCCTTGCCGAACGGGGTGCGGACGCCGTCTACGAAGACGACGTCCCTGACGGTACGAGGCACGATGGCTCTCCTCCAGGGTGCGGGATGGCACTGCTGCGGCGCGCCGGTGCTGAGCGCGCGCTCAGGCCCATGCTACTTATGAGTAACGTAGCTGCCCAGTCCCCCCGGCCCAAGCGGCGAACGTCACACCATCGGGTCGCCGCCCACCCTGGATCTTGGCCGGAACTCGCCGTCGCTCCTCTTACGACACGCTCTGCGCCAGCGCCGTCACCAGTACCGGCGTCACCTGCTCCACCTGCCAGGGCCGGGCCCCGTGTCCGGCGAGGGCGGCGGCCACGGACTCCGTGTCGGCCGGCGCCGGCGGCTCCCAGCAGACCCTGCGCACCGTGTCCGGAGTGATCAGGTTCTCCTGCGGCATGTTCAGCCGTTCGGCCAGCGCCGTCACCGCCGTCCGCGCGGCGGTGAGCCGGGCCGCGGCGGCCGGGTCCTTGTCGGCCCAGGCCCGGGGCGGCGGAGGGCCGGTCACCGGCTGACCGGGCTGGGGCAGCTGCGACTCGGACAGGCCCCTGGCCCGGTCCACCGCCACCTGCCACTGCTCCACCTGCCGGCGGTTCACGCGTCCGAACCCGTTCAGCGCGGCCAGCGCGTGCGCGTTGACCGGCAGCGCGAGCGCCGCCTCGACGATGGCCGCGTCGCCGAGCACCTTGCCGGGGGAGACGTCCCGGCGCTGCGCGATGCGGTCCCGGGTCTGCCACAGCTCCCGTACGACGGCGAGCTGACGGCGCCGGCGCACCTTGTGCATGCCGGACGTACGGCGCCACGGATCCTTGCGGGGCTCGGGCGGCGGGGCGGAGGCGATCGCGTCGAACTCCTGCCGGGCCCACTCCAGCTTGCCCTGCCGGTCCAGCTCCTTCTCCAGCGCGTCGCGCAGGTCGACGAGGAGCTCGACGTCGAGCGCGGCGTAGCGCAGCCACGGTTCGGGCAGCGGGCGTGTCGACCAGTCGACGGCCGAGTGGCCCTTCTCCAGGACGAAGCCCAGAACGTTCTCCACCATCGCGCCGAGGCCGACCCGGGGGAACCCGGCGAGCCGCCCGGCCAGCTCGGTGTCGAAGATGCGGGTGGGCACCATCCCTATTTCCCGCAGGCACGGCAGGTCCTGGGTGGCCGCGTGCAGCACCCACTCCGCGTCGGAGATCGCCGCGCCAAGGCCGGACAGGTCCGGGCAGGCCACCGGGTCGATCAGCGCGCTGCCCGCGCCCTCGCGGCGCAGCTGCACCAGGTACGCGCGCTGGCCGTAGCGGTAGCCGGAGGCGCGCTCGGCGTCGACGGCGACGGGGCCGCGGCCGGCCGCGAAGGCGGCGGTCACCTCGGAGAGGGCGGCCGCGTCGGCGATCACCTGCGGAATGCCCTCGCGTGGTTCGAGCAAGGGGGTCGGCGCCTGACTCGCAGAAGATCCGGCATCGTCCGGAGGGGCGCCTCCGGTGGTTCGCAGTGGACGGTCTGCTGCGGTTTCGTGGGCGTCGGTCACCTGTCAAGGGTATCGGTGGATCGACGGCGCCCGCCGACGGAACGTTCCGTCGGCGGGCATCGGGGGGTCGTAAACCAGTCAGCTCAGCGACAGACCGGCTTCACAGAGGGACGGGAGGGGGAGGGAAGGGGAGGGAAGGTGGGGGAGAAGAGGTGGGGGCGGAGAGGTGTGTGGCGGCGAATCAGGGGGGAGAGAAGTGGGGGAGAGGAAGGTATGAGCGGCCGGGGGCCGGGGCGGTCAGTGGATGATCCCCGTGCGCAGGGCCACGGCGACCATTCCGGCGCGGTCGCCGGTGCCGAGCTTGCGGGCGATGCGGGCCAGGTGGCTCTTGACGGTCAGGGCGGACAGGCCCATCGAGACGCCGATCGCCTTGTTCGACTGGCCTTCCGCGACCAGTCGCAGTACCTCCACCTCGCGGCCGGAGAGCTCGCGGTAGCCGCCCGGGTGGCTCGGGGCACCCGGGGGGCGGCGGTGCAGGCGGGCGGCGGCGGCGCCGATGGGGGCGGCGCCCGGCCGGGTGGGGAGCCCGACGTTGGTACGGGTGCCGGTGACGACGTAGCCCTTGACGCCGCCGGCGAGGGCGTTGCGTACGGCGCCGATGTCGTCGGCGGCGGAGAGTGCGAGGCCGTTGGGCCAGCCCGCGGCGCGGGTCTCCGACAGCAGGGTCAGGCCGGAGCCGTCGGGGAGATGGACGTCTGCGACACAGATGTCGCGGGGGTTGCCGATGCGGGGACGAGCCTCCGCGACGGACGAGGCCTCGATGACATCGCGCACACCGAGCGCCCACAGATGGCGGGTGACGGTGGAACGGACGCGCGGGTCGGCCACGACCACCATGGCGGTCGGCTTGTTCGGGCGGTAGGCGACCAGGCTTGCAGGCTGCTCGAGGAGAACGGACACCAGGCCTCCTGGGGTGCGGGACGGGGCCGGCTCTTGGGGATGAAGCCGGGACGAACCGTGCTTTCAAGGTCACAGTCGTCTTCGGCACCGAACCCGTCCGCCTTTAGAGAATGATCACGATCTGGTGAGTAACAATCCGAGCAATTCGGACACGCGGTCGATCATTCGAAGACCGAACGGTTTCACACTTTGTCGATACGGGGCCGAAAGTGGCCGTGTCGACAAAGTGACGGAACGTTTCCCGGGTCGCACGGGGCCCAGGTGTGAAGAGTGAGGGACGGGGTGGGTGGGGTGGACAGGTGAGGGAGAGACAGGCCTAGCGCGACTGCGGGCCGCGTCGCTGCGGCAGCGTGACGATCGACGCGTCACCCGGCGCGGCCGGCGGCAGCCCCGCGACCTGAGCCAGCAGATCGCACCACGAGGCGAGGTGCGTCGCCGTGTCCGGGACGCCGCCCAGGCCCTCACGCGGCGTCCAGGACGCCCGGATCTCGATCTGCGAGGCGGACGGTCGTTCCGACAGGCCCCCGAAGTAGTGGGAGCTCGCGCGTGTGACCGTGCCACTGGGCTCACCGTAGGTCAGCCCGCGGGCCTGCAGCGCGCCGGTGAGCCAGGACCAGCACACGTCGGGCAGCAGCGGATCGGCGGCCATCTCCGGCTCCAGTTCGGCACGCACCAGCGTCACCAGCCGGAAGGTGCCCCGCCAGGCATCGTGCCCGTCCGGGTCGTGCAGCAGCACGAGCCGCCCGTCCGCGAGATCGTCGTCGCCGTCGACGACGGCGGCCTCCAGCGCGTGCGCGTACGGGGCGAGCCGCTTCGGTGGCGGCACCGCCTCCACTTCGATCTGCGGCCGCAGCCGCGCGGTCCTGAGCGCCTCGACGGCCGCCGTGAAGGCCGGCGGCGCCGTACTTCCCGTATGCCGGGCCTCCCTCTCGGTACCCTTCGGTTCGTCCATTCCGCCAGCGCCGTCCGACAGTCGTCCCTGAGCCGCAGCCATGCGGGGAAGGTTAAGGGGAACGGCGCCCCGGTGCAGGGAGAGACACCCGCGTGCGGGCGCGATGTCCGGATCATGCGGTGTCGCGCGGCCTCGCGTGAGCGCCCCCACACTCCCCGCGCGCGGTCGCACCCCGTGTTCGGGCGCCGTCGCGACGACATGCGAGACTTGCCGGTGTGAGTGCCAACCAGAGCCCCGCGGGCAAGCAGCCGACCGCCACGTACGACTCCGCGTTCCTCAGGGCGTGCAGGCGTGAGCCGGTGCCGCACACCCCCGTGTGGTTCATGCGGCAGGCCGGACGCTCACTGCCGGAGTACCTGAAGGTGCGCGAGGGCATCCCGATGCTCGAGTCCTGCATGCGGCCCGAACTGGTCGCCGAGATCACCCTTCAGCCGGTGCGCCGGCACGGCGTGGACGCGGCGATCTACTTCAGCGACATCGTGGTCCCGCTCAAGGCGATCGGCATCGACCTCGACATCAAGCCGGGCGTCGGCCCGGTCGTCGCGAACCCGATCCGCACCCGCGCGGACCTGGCGCGGCTGCGCGACCTCACCCCCGAGGACGTCTCCTACGTCACCGAGGCGTACGGCCTGCTCACCCGTGAGCTCGGCGCCACCCCGCTGATCGGCTTCGCGGGCGCGCCGTTCACCCTCGCGAGCTACCTCGTGGAGGGCGGCCCGTCCCGCAACCACGAGCACACCAAGGCGCTCATGTACGGCGACCCGCAGCTGTGGGCCGACCTCCTGGACCGGCTCGCCGACATCACGGCCGCCTTCCTCAAGGTGCAGATCGAGGCGGGCGCGAGCGCGGTCCAGCTCTTCGACTCCTGGGTCGGCGCGCTCTCGCCCGCGGACTACCGCCGCTCGGTGATGCCCGCCTCGAGCAAGGTCTTCGAGGCCGTCGCCGGGTACGGGGTGCCGCGCATCCACTTCGGCGTCGGCACCGGTGAGCTCCTCGGCCTCATGGGTGAGGCCGGCGCGGACGTCGTCGGCGTCGACTGGCGCGTCCCGATGGACGAGGCCGCCCGCCGTGTCGGCCCCGGCAAGGCACTCCAGGGCAACCTGGACCCCGCCGTCCTCTTCTCCACCCGGCAGGCGGTCGAGAGCAAGACCCGCGAGATCCTGGACGCGGCGGCGGACCTGGACGGCCACATCTTCAACCTCGGCCACGGAGTCCTGCCCACCACCGACCCGGACGCGCTGACCCGCCTCGTGGAGCACGTCCACACCCGGACCGCGCGCTGACCCGTCTCGGCGGCTCGCGGGAACTCCCACTCGCGTTCGGCCGGTTGGTGATGTCGAGGAGTAACGCGTAAGGCGGGTCCCGGCGCCAGGACGGCCTGTACGCTCCTCTCCGCCCGAGAGGCTTCTCGCCCCCGGGACCGGTACCGACGCGTCGTGGTGTCGCGCGGCGGCGACCAGAGGCCTTCGGACCGTCCGCACATCCGGTGACCGGCGGCTGTCCGGCTTCACCGAGGCAGGTCCTGGGGTCGTTGCCGGCGGCGGGCACCGTGGGGCTGCCGGCAGGGCTCTCCGTACCGCTCCTCGGGCCGGGCGTTCAGGCCTGCCGCTCCACCGCCCTCGCCGCCTTGCGCGCGGCGACCAGCACGGGGTCCCACACCGGTGAGAAGGGCGGCGCGTAGCCCAGGTCCAGGGCCGTCATCCGCTCCACCGTCATTCCGGCCGTGAGGGCCACCGCGGCGACGTCGACCCGCTTGCCCGCGCCCTCGCGGCCGACGATCTGGACGCCGAGCAGCCGTCCGGTGCGCCGCTCGGCGAGCATCTTCACCGTCATGGGGGAGGCACCCGGGTAGTAACCGGCGCGGCTGGTGGACTCGATGGTGACCGTCACGAACCGCAGCCCCGCCCGCAGCGCGTCCTTCTCGCGCAGTCCGGTCCGTGCGATCTCCAGGTCGCAAACCTTGCTGACCGCCGTGCCGACCACGCCCGGGAAGGTGGCGTAGCCGCCGCCCGCGTTGGTGCCGATGACCTGGCCGTGCTTGTTGGCGTGGGTGCCCAGCGGGATGTGCCGCTGCTGCCCGGAGACCAGGTCGAGCACCTCCACGCAGTCGCCGCCGGCCCAGATGTTCTCGTGCCCGCGCACCCGCATGCCCAGGTCGGTCAGCAGCCCGCCGTGGGTGCCGATCGGCAGACCGGCGGCCTTCGCGAGCGCGGTCTCGGGGCGTACGCCGATGCCGAGCACCACCACGTCCGCCGGGAACTCGGCGTCCTCGGTGGCCACCGCCCGCACCCGGCCGTCGTCCCCCGTCAGCACCTTGGTGACCTCGGCGCCGTTCACCATGGTGATGCCGAGACCCTGCATCGCCTCGTGCACCATGCGGCCCATGTCCGGGTCGAGGGTGGACATCGGCTCCCGGCCGCGGTTGACGACCGTCACCTCGTAGCCGCGGTTGATGAGCGCCTCGGCCATCTCCACGCCGATGTATCCCGCGCCGACGACCACCGCGCGACGGCCACGGGTGCGGGCCAGCGTGTCGAGCAGCGCCTGCCCGTCGTCGAGCGTCTGCACCCCGTGCACGCCGGGCGCGTCGACACCCGGCAGCTCCGGACGGATCGGGCGGGCGCCGGTACCGATCACGAGCTTGTCGTACGACGTCCAGGACTCCGCCCCGGAATCGACGTCACGCGCGCGTACCCGCCCACCGGCGACGTCGATCTCCGTGACCTCGGTGCGCATCCGCAGGTCGATGCCGCGTGCGCGGTGCTCCTCGGGCGTCCGAGCGATCAGCTGGTCCCGGTCGCCGACGTCACCACCGACCCAGTACGGGATGCCGCACGCCGAGAAGGAGCTGAAGTGGCCGCGTTCGAACGCCACGATCTCCAGCTCGTCCGGGCCCTTCAGCCGGCGTGCCTGTGACGCCGCGGACATCCCCGCGGCGTCACCGCCGATCACGACCAGTCGCTCTGTGGCCCGTCCGGTCCCGCTCGTCCCGCTCGCAGCACTCATGTTCATGCGAACACGCTACGGGGACGGGGCATTTCAGTCCTGCCCACCGGGCTGGTGACGTCCTGCGCCTTCGCACTGCGTTCGAGGAGTTTCCCGGCGCCCTCCAGCTCCTCGAGCACCTCCTCGTAGCGCTCCACGGGTACGCGCAGCACGACCTTGGTCCGCTCGTGGCCCTCCTCGTCCCGGTCGGTGGTCTCGTCACCGACGTAGCCGCCGGCGTTCTCGGTCGCGGCGCGGGCCGCGTCGAGGGCCTTCGGGGCGTCCTCGACCCGCACCGTCAGGGAGGCGGTGCGGATGACGTGGGCCGGGGCGAGCTCCGGTGGCGCGGTCGCCTTCGCGCCGTCGGCCTCGCCGCCCGCGGCACCGGCCCGGTCCCGGGCACGGCCGTCCGCCCGGGAGTCCTCCTGGGGCGCGATGGCATCCTTGGCGCTGCCGGCCGAGTCGGAGTCACCGCCCGCCTCGCTGCAGCCGGTGAGGGCGAGGGCCGTGGCCAGGAACAGACCGGCCAGGGCGCGGGCGGACGACGCGGGACGTCGTGCCGGTCGTGGTGCTGATCGCCGTACGTGCATGGTGGGTACCCCCGAGAGTCGTGACGACGGACGCTCCTTCGACGCGGAGAGGGGCGCGAACGTTGGCGCGGAACGGTCCCGAAGCGGTCACGGTCCGGACTCGCGGGGCCTCTCCGGGGCCTTTCCGGAGCTTCTTCCGGGCCTCTTGGGGCCTCCTCTTCGGGACCTCCGGCGTCGGCGCGGGGGCCGACCGGCCCGGCGGCGGTGTCGGTGCCGTCTGAGACGCTGGGGACATGTGCGCAAGTGAGAGCCCCGCGGGCGAGAATCCCGCGGAAACGGGGCATGTCGTCGTCATCGGAGCAGGCATCGCCGGACTGGCCGCCGCCCACCGGCTGCTGCAGCGCGGCGCGCGGGTGACCGTGCTGGAGGCGTCGGACCGCGTCGGCGGCAAGCTGCTGCCCGGCGAGATCGCCGGAGTACGCGTCGACCTCGGCGCCGAGTCGGTGCTGGCCCGCCGTCCCGAGGCCGTCGGCCTGGCACGCGAGGTGGGTCTCGCCGACCGCCTCCAGCCACCGTCCACCGCGTCGGCCTCCCTCTGGACCCGCGGCGCCCTGCGCCCCATGCCCAAGGGACACGTCATGGGCGTCCCCGGCACCGCCGCCGCCCTGGCCGGCGTCCTCTCCGAGGAGGGCCTCGCCCGCATCGAGCGGGACGCCGAACTGCCCCGCACCGAGGTCGGTGACGACGTGGCGGTGGGGGAGTACGTGGCGGAGCGCCTCGGCCGCGAGGTCGTCGACCGCCTCGTCGAACCACTGCTGGGCGGCGTCTACGCGGGCGACGCGTACCGCATCTCCCTGCGTTCGGCGGTGCCCCAGCTCTTCGAGGCCGCCCGAACCCACACCTCCCTCACCGAGGCGGTACGCGCCCTCCAGGGCCGGACGGCCACCTCCCCGGCCGGCGGCCCGGTCTTCATGGGCATCGAGGGCGGCATCGGCACCCTCCCGCCCGCGGTCGCGGAGTCGGTGCGCGCGCGGGGCGGCGAGATCGTCACCCACGCGCCCGTGACACAACTGCGCCGATCCGCGCGGGACGGCTGGCGGATTGTCGCCGGCGACCGGCAGCTGCGTGCCGACGCGGTCGTCGTCGCAGTCCCCGCCCGCCCCGCCGCCGAGCTGCTGCGCGCCGAGGCGCCCGCCGCCGCGGCCGAGCTGACCGCCGTCGAGTACGCCTCCATGGCCCTGGTCTCCCTCGCCTACCGCCGCTCCGACGCCGCCGCGCTCCCCGAGGGCAGCGGCTTCCTCGTGCCGCCGGTCGACGGGCGCACCATCAAGGCGGCCACCTTCGCCTCCCGCAAGTGGGGCTGGATCGCCGACGAGGACCCGGACCTCGTGGTCCTGCGCACCTCCGTCGGACGGTACGGCGAGACGGAGATCCTGGGCCGCGACGACGCGGGCCTCGTCGCCGTCTCCCGGCACGACCTGGGCGAGGCCACCGGCCTCACCGCCGAGCCCGTCGCCACCCGCGTCACCCGCTGGCAGGACGGCCTGCCCCAGTACCCCGTCGGCCACCACGCGCGCGTGGCCCGCGTCCGCGAACACGTCGCGAGGCTCCCGGGCCTCGCGGTGTGCGGCGCGGCCTACGACGGCGTCGGTGTCCCGGCGAGCATCGCGAGCGCGTACGCGGCCGTGGACCAGCTCCAGGGCGACCCGCGCGGTGTGGAGCGACTCACCGCGCACCCGGTGCAAAGCCTGCACGGCGGAGCGGGAGAATAGGGCCATGAGTGACGACGCCACCACCGCTGCCGACCGGACCCCCAACAAGGGCAAGCTGGCCAAGGACCTCAACGAGGTCATCCGCTACACCCTCTGGTCCGTCTTCAAGCTCAAGGACGTGCTGCCCGAGGACCGTGCGGGCTACGCCGACGAGGTCCAGGAGCTGTTCGACCAGCTCGCCGCCAAGGACGTGACGATCCGCGGCACCTACGACGTGTCCGGACTGCGCGCCGACGCCGATCTCATGATCTGGTGGCACGCCGAGACCGCCGACCAGCTCCAGGAGGCGTACAACCTCTTCCGCCGCACGAGGCTGGGCCGCGCTCTGGAGCCGGTCTGGTCGAACATGGCGCTGCACCGCCCGGCCGAGTTCAACCGCTCGCACATCCCGGCCTTCCTCGCCGACGAGCAGCCCCGGAACTACGTCAGCGTCTACCCGTTCGTGCGCTCGTACGACTGGTACCTGCTGCCCGACGAGGACCGCCGCCGCATGCTCGCCGACCACGGCAAGATGGCCCGCGGCTTCCCGGACGTGCGCGCCAACACGGTGCCCGCGTTCTCCCTCGGCGACTACGAGTGGGTCCTCGCCTTCGAGGCCGACGAACTGCACCGCATCGTCGACCTCATGCGCCACCTGCGCGGCTCCGAGGCCCGGATGCACGTCCGCGAGGAGGTCCCGTTCTACACGGGGCGCCGCAAGGACATCGGTGAGTTGGTGGCCGGGCTCGCCTGATCAGGCCGCCGGGTCCCCGGCCGACCCGTCGCCGGTTCCGAGGCCGACCCGGTCTGCGGCCCGGCTGCGGACCTCGGTTCCGGTTCCGGGCGCGGTCCTCGGTTCCGGTTCCGGGCGCGGGGCGCACGACACGTCCCGCGCCGGAAGGCGTCCGTCCAGCAGGTACGCCTCCAGGTGGGCGTTGACGCAGGCGTTCGGGCCGGCGGCGATGCCGTGCGTGCCGGCGCCCCGCTCGGTCACCAGCACCGAGCCCGACAGCCGCCCGCGCAGCTCCAGCGCGCCGCCGTACGGAGTGGCCGCGTCGCGCTCGGCCGCCAGGATCAGCGTCGGCGGCAGCTCGCCCGGCCCGGTGCGCACGTCGAGGGGGGTCTGCCGGGGCGCCTGCCAGAAGGCGCACGGCAGGTTCGTCCACACGTTGTCCCACGTCTCGAACGGCGCCCGGCGCGCCAGCCGCGTGTTGTCCCGGTCCCAGACCGCGAAGTCCGTGGGCCAGGGCGCGTCGTTGCACTCGACGGCCGTGTACACGGCGCCGGCGTTCTCCGCCTCCACGGCCCCCTCCTCGGTCCGCGTCCCCGCCTGGTCGATCAGCGGCTGCGGATCCCCCTTCAGATAGGCCGACAGCGCCTCGGCGCGGTGCGGCCAGTAGTCGTCGTAGTACCCGGCCCGTAGGAACGCCCCCTGCAACTGCGCCGGCCCGACGGTGCCGCCCGCGGCCTCGGCCGGGAAGCGAGCGCTCGCCTCCTCGTAACTGTGCTGCACCTTCGCCGCCGTGTCCCCGAGCCCGTACACGGTGTCGTGCCCGGCCATCCACACCTTGAAGTCCGTCCAGCGGTGCTCGAACGCCGCCGACTGGCCGAGGTTGTTGCGGTACCAGACCTGCTCGGGGTCCGGGTTCACGGCTGAGTCGAACACCATCCGCCGCACGCGCGAGGGGAACAGCTCGGCGTACAGCGCGCCGAGGTAAGTGCCGTAGGACGCGCCCATGAACGTGAGCTGCCGCTCGCCCAGCGCGGCCCGTACGACCTCCAGGTCACGGGCGTTGTTGAGGGAGTGGTAGTGCCGAAGCGAGTCCCCGGCCCGTTCGGCGCAGCCGCGCGCGTACGCCTCGGCCTCGGCGGCACGTTCCTTCTTGTACGCGTCCGAGGGCCGGGTCGGGGCCGGCCGGGGCCCCCTGAAGAAGTTCCCGGGGTCCTGGCAGGACAAGGGCGCGGAGGGCGCGACCCCGCGTGGGGCGTATCCGACGAGGTCGTACGCCGCCGCGATCCGCTTCCATTCGGGCACCAGGCCGACCAGCGGGAAGTGCAGTCCCGAGGCCCCCGGGCCGCCCGGGTTGTAGAGCAGCGCGCCCTGCCCGGGCACCTCGCGCCCGGGGTCGTCCGGGTCCTTGTGGGTGGCCCGCACCCGGCTGACGGTGAGCCGGATCCGTTTCCCGTCGGGGTGCGCGTAGTCCAGGGGGACGGTGACCGTGCCGCAGCGCATGCTGCCCGGCAGGTCCTCCGCCTCGGGGCACCTGCCGAACTCGATGCCGGCCGCCGCCGCCCGCTCGGCGGCCACGGCGGTGCCGCGCGCCTCGGCGGTCCCGGGACCGCCCGGAGCCCCCTGGGCCGGGGCGGCGGCGAGGGTGGTCAGCAGCAAGGACCCGGCGGCCGAGTAGAGGGCGGCAGCTCGCATCGCGTATCCCTTCGGTGCACGGCGTGACACAAGGGATGTTTGGTGCGGCGGCCGGGCAGGGCAAGCACCGCCCGCGGGTGTCGGCGCCGAGTGCCTCCGTACGCCCCCGGTCCGTCGGCCCCCGGCATGCCTCGTCAACACCGTAGGCCCTGTCAGGCCCGGCGCTCCCAGTGCTCCTCGGAGTACTCCTCGCGGTGGGCGAAGGCCGCCCGCAGGTCCGGTTCGCCGATCGCGTGGACGCCGCGTACGGCGACCGAGGTGAGGTACGTACGGTCGTCCGCCGAGCCGTCGGCGTTCCGGACGAGGGCACTGATCAGCCGCTGCCCGGCCGGGGACGCCCAGCGCGAGTACGGGTGGACCTCCATCCGCGTGATCGCGAGGCACCCCAGGGTCAGGGTGAGGGGCAGCGCGAACCACAGGGCGATCAGCAGGCGCGGCTGGTCCGCGGGAAGCGGCACCGCCAGGGCGGCGGCGCCCAGCGCGCACACGGCCACCGCGGCGAACCGCACCCGCCGGACCCCGGCCGCGATGCCGGCGGCGCCGTCCGGCACGGCGAGACCCGCGCCCACCAGCCGGTCGGCCAGGCCCCGCACCGCGTCGGCGGTGGCCGCGGCGGCCCGTACCGGCGCTATCCGGGACTGCCCCTGCGGTCCTATCGCCCCTATGACCGACCGTTCCATCTCGTCCCGTCCACACGGGTCGACGACGGTCGCCCAGCCGGTGTGCGCGAGCAGCAGCCGGCGCTGACGCGCCATGGAGACCAGCGTCAGGTCGGCGACCCTCCGGGGGCCGCCGGAGAGGAACGCCGCCTCGTACAACGTCAGCGCGTGCTCACGGCCCACGGCGTGCGGGTCGACGGCAGCGGCGCGTACGGCGGCCAGACACAGCCGCAGACACGCCAGGCCGGCGACGGCCCAGGCCGACAGGAGCAGAAGGACCCAGAACATGCCGTACTTCTATGCCAAAGGCTTTCACCGGCGCCATGCCCTGTTCACATTTCGGGACGCAGTGTTGTGGGTATGTGACGTTCCGTTTGGTGATGTCCCGGCGAGGACGTGTCCGGTTCAGCGGCGCAGCAGAACACGCCTGGTCGCACGGGCCCACCGAGTCCCGGCACGCTCCGATCGCGGCACCGGTCCCGACCGGTCCAGCCACCACTCCCGCAACTCGCGCCGCGCGTCGGCGTCCTGCGGACGGCCGTCGCGCATCAGGTGCTCGACGAAGTCGAGGGCGTCCCGCCGGTAGCCACCCGCCATCGGACGCCGACGGGCGTAGGCGAGGAAGGCCGGCCGGTACCCCGCGCCGAGGATCACCGGCAGTTCGGGCGCGACCTTCGCGACCACGTCCGCCCGCTTCCCGGCGAGCGCCCGCGCCTGCACTCCCAGCCGTACCCGGTCGAACCCCTCGGGCGCGGGCGTCCCGGCGACCAGCGCGGACAGCAGCGCGGCCTGCGCGAGGCCGAGCCGCTGCCGTACGGCGTCACCGGCACCGGCACCGTCACCGGACCCGGCACGCGTGAAGCGCGGCACCACCGCTCCGGCGGCGGCGGGCACCGTCCCCGCCGCCCGTCCCTGCTCCACGGCGGTGCGGATCGCCTCCACCTCCGCCCCGAGCTCCTGGGCCCCGGGGAAGTTCTCGTCACGCTCCAGCAGCACGCCCGGTGGCGTCACGCGCGAGGCCAGGTCGGTGAGGATGTCGAGCACCGGTCGCGGGACGGGGTGGGCGTGGCTGTCGTGCCAGACCCCGTCGCGTTCGAGCCCGCCCGCGACGTGGACGTAGGCGATGGCCTCCAGCGGCAGTTCGGCGAGCGCCTCGGCCGGGTCCTCACCGCGATTGACGTGGTTGGTGTGCAGGTTCGCCACGTCGATCAGCAGCCGCACCCCCGTCCGGTCGGCCAGCTCGTACAGGAACTGCCCCTCCGTCATCTCCTCGTCGTCCGGCCAGGAGATGAGCGCCGCGATGTTCTCCACGGCGAGCGGCACGGGCAGCGCGTCCTGTGCGATGCGCACGTTCTCGCACAGCACGTCGAGGGCGTCGCGGGTGCGCGGCACCGGCAGCAGGTGCCCCGCCTCCAGGAGCGGGGAGGCGGTCAGCGGCCCGCCCGCCCGGACGAACGCGATGTGCTCGGTGACCAACGGCGACCCCAGAACCTGAGCCCGTTCGGCCAGCGCCGCCAGCCGCCCCGTGTCCGGCCGCTCGGCACCGCCGAGCCCGAGTGAGACACCGTGCGGCACGACGGTCACCCCGCGCTCGCGCAGCCGCAGCAACGAGTCGGGCAGGTGCCCGGGGCAGAGGTTCTCGGACACGGCCTCGACCCAGTCGATGCCGGGCATCCGCTCAACGGCGTCCGCGATCTCCGGACGCCATCCGATACCGGTTCCCAGCCGTCCCAGCCGTCCCAGTCGTCCCATGGCCACGTCCCCCTTCTGTGCGCATGCCGGGGATATCGCCCGCCCGGCCCGGACCGAACCCCGGGCAGGGCATGTTCAGAGCAGTATCTGAGGTTCGCGCCGCCGATAGGCTCCGCCCATGGCGACGCACGAGAACGAGATCACCGAGCCCGTCGACCTCTGCCTGCCCGACGGCAGGCTCGATCCGGCTGCCGTCGGCTGGTCCAGGGTGCCGCTGCATCGCGCGAACCTCCGTGGCTGGGGCCGCACCAAGCGGTGGGAGCACTGGTGCGTGACGACGCCCACCCACCTGGTGGCGCTGACCGTCAGTGACCTCGACTTTCTCGCACTGAACTCCCTCTACCTGCTGGAGTACGGGCCGACGGGACTCGAGTTCGAGCGTGCCGCGGTGGTCCCGGCCGGCCGTGGCGTCCGCCTCCCGGACACCGTCGCCGGCGCCCCGGGTGCCGAGGGCGTCGTCGTGGGCCCCGAGCGGCCGACCGGCGGCAAGGTGCGCGTGGAGATCCGCGACGAGGACGGCGGTACGCGGTTGAAGGCCCGCTGCCTCACTCCGGACCGGCTGCCCGTGGAGGTCGACCTCCTGGTCGAGCGCCCCGAGGGGCACGAGTCGCTCTCGGTCGTGGTGCCGTGGAGTGAACGGCGTTTCCAGTACACGTCCAAGCAGACCGCGCTCCCCGCCACCGGCGGGGTCAGGATCGGCACCGAGGTCCTGGGTTTCGGCGGGGACGGCGGTGAGGCCTGGGCCGTGCTGGACCACGGCCGGGGCCGCTGGCCACGTACGGTCGACTGGAACTGGGGCGCGGCCTCCGGGCGCACGGACGGGCACACGGTGGGCCTCCAGTTCGGCGGGCGCTGGACGGTGGGCACCGGGTCGACCGAGAACGGGCTGTGCGTGGACGGCCGGCTCACCAAGATCGGCGAGGAGCTGGACTGGCGCTGGTCCCCCTCGGACCTGCTGGCGCCCTGGACCATCCGTACGCCCTCGTCCGACCAGGTGGACCTCAGGTTCACGCCGTTTCACAATCGCTCCGCGCACACGAACGCCGGCCTGATCGTCAACCGCACCGACCAGCGCTTCGGCCACTACGACGGCCGGATCCGCACCGACGACGGCATCGAGATCACCGTGGAGCGGCTCCTGGGCTGGGCCGAGGACGTCCACATGCGCTGGTGACGGCACCGTCGCGGCGCGGTGCGCCCGCACCGTGACCAGGCCGGCCCGGGCCTCACCGCAGCGCCGGATGGTCCGCCACCACCGTGCACGATCCCGGCGCGATCTCCGTGTACCCGGCGTCGCGCACCACAGGCAGGCCGCCGGCGGTGAGGCCGGCCCAGCGGGCCGGGTCGGCGGTGCGGACCGCCAGCGGGAAGCCCGCGTCGCGCCACACCGCCCGCTCGGCGTCCGACAGCTCCCACCAGGCGAGCTGCGCGCCGTGTCCGGCCTGGGCCATCGCCTTGCCGGCCGACATGTCCAGGTCCGGGTTCATCCAGAGCACCGGCGCGCAGGAGTCGGCGTCGGCCGGCGGTTCCGGGTCGTCGAGGTCGGTGCCGGAGACCTGGAGGCGGGCCAGGTCCTTGGGCCAGCCGTCCAGCGGGACCGGCGGGAAGACCCGTACCTCGGCCGTCTTCCCGGTGACCGTGATGCCGGGCAGCGCCTCGGCCCGCCGCCACTCGGCGCCGCGCGCCCGCCGTACGACCTTGCGGATGCGCGCGTCCTGCCAGTCCCGCATCGCCCGCGCCCACTCGCCCTCGCCGGCCGACCGCTCGTCGCCGAGCATCACCAGCACTGCCCGGGCGGCGGTCTCCAGCGCGTCGGTACGGGGCGGTGGCGCCGCCCGCTCCACGCGTACGACCAACGGCAGCACGAACTGCGGCGCTAGGTCGCGGTCGCCGGGCTCGGGGCGGAAGGGACTGTCCGGATCGGACGCACTCTCAAGGACGGACGCACCGTCAAGGACGGACGCACCGTCAAGGACGGGCGGACTGTCGGGGACGGGGGTCGTCGGATCTTTGCTCACGCCCACCAGTCTGCCAAGCCACGCGCGCGACGCGAGAGGATGACCCCATGCAACGCGAGCTGCGACTGGACGGCGTCGGCCGTAGGTACGGTATCCGCGGGCCCTGGGTACTGCGCGGCATCGACCTGGGCGTGACGCCCGGCACCCTCGTCCGTGTCGAGGGCACCAACGGCAGCGGAAAGTCGACCCTGCTGCGCCTGCTCGCCGGGATCGACGCCCCCACCGAGGGCCGGGTCACCGGCCGGCCGCGCACGGCCTACGTCCCCGAGCGCTTCCCGCCCGCCCTGCCCTTCACCGCAGCCGCCTACCTCACCCACCTCGGCACCGTGCACGGGTTGTCCCGCCGAGCGGCGGCCCGCGCGGCCGGTCAGTGGCTGGAGAGGCTGGGGGTTGCCGCACACGCCTCCACGCCCCTGGCCCGGCTGTCCAAGGGCAGCAGTCAGAAGGTGGCTGTGGCGCAGGCCCTGCTCGCCGAACCGGAGCTGCTCGTGCTCGACGAGGCCTGGACCGGGCTCGACGCCGACGCGCGGGGCGAGTTGGAACGGGCGGTCGCCGAGCGGACGGCGTCCGGCGGTGCCGTCGTCTTCGTCGACCACGACCCGCGCCGCCTGGCCGACGCGCGGGGCGCCACGTATACCGTGCGCGACGGCGCCCTGCACCGCCGTACCGAACACCTCGGGGTACCGGACGGGCCGCGCGTCGTCGTCCGGGTGCAGGGACCGCCCGGCGACGTCCTGCCCGCCGGCGCGCTGCGGATCGCGGCCGCCGAGGAGGATCGCCCCGGCTCCTACTCCCTCACCGTCCCCGCCTCCCACTCCGACGTCCTGCTGCGTACGCTCCTGACCGCCGGGACGCGCTGGCACGTGGTGAGCGTGCATGCCCAGGAAGGCCCGCGATGACCGCCCTGCTCCGCTACCAGGCCGCCCTCCTGCTGCGCTCCCGGCGCTGGCTCCCGCCCGTCATCCTGTACGCCGCCGCCCTCGGCATCGGTGTGCGGGGCGGGCAGCCGGTACTCGACTCGCTGGGGTGGGCGGCGGCCGTGCTGCTGCCGGTCGCCGCCTGGCTGGTGCGGATCTGTGTCACGGGCGAGCCGCCGGCCGCCCGGGGATGTGTGTCGGCGGCACGCGGACCCGCGCGTGCCCACCTGGCCGGTCTGCTGGCGGCGCTCGCCGCCGCGGTCGTACTGGGTGCGGCGGCCACCGTCGTCGTGACGTTGATCAGCGACCCGGTGAGCACGGACCACGACACACGCGTGTCCCCGCTCGCGGCGGGCGGCGCCGGACTGCTCGCCGCGCTGGTGTGCGCCCTGCTCGGCACCGCCGTCGGCGCCCTCACCGCCTGGCCACTGCTGCGCTCGCCCGGCCGCGCGGTACCCGCGCTGCTGCTCGCGGCGCTCCTGGCGCTGGTGTCGTCGGGCTCCCCGGCGCGCGCGGCGGTCAGCGGCCTGGTCACCGGGTCGAAGTCGGGCACGGTGCCGCTGCCGCTGCTCCCGCTGGCCGTGGCGGTCGTCATCGCCGCGGCCGCGACCGCGGCGGCCTGTGCGCTCAGCTCGCGCAGATCAGCCTGAGCAGGCCGTGCGCTGGGCCTCCTGCCACTCGCAGACCGGGCAGAAGGTGATGCCCTTGTACGACTCGGGGTACTCCGTCGGCTCCCGGCACAGCACGCACTCGGCATACGGCGGACCGTCGGCCTTGGGCGGCCGGGTCGCGTCGATCAGACAGTAGTCGTCGGGACCGGGATCGTCGTCGCTGCTCATCTCTCCAGCGTAGGCCCGTCAGCGGCGGTCGTCCGAGGCACCGATCAGCTCGGAGACCTTCACGAAGCGGTAGCCCCGGCGGCGCAGCTCGGGCACGACCGTCCGCACCACCTCTTCGGTCACCGGGGCGGCGCTGCGGGTGCAGTGCATGACGACGACCGAACCCGGCCGTACCCCGTCCAGCACCTGCCGGGCCACCGCGTCCGCGTCCGTCGCGAACGCGTCCCCGCTCACCACGTCCCACTGCACCGCGGTGACGCCCGTGGTGGCCAGCTCCTCGAGCGCCGCCCTGTCGTGACAGCCGCCGGGGAAACGGAAGTACGGCATGGCGTCCCGCACCCCGGCCTTCTCGAACGCCGCGTAGGCCCGCTCCACGTCCGATCGCATCCGCTCCTTCGGCACGGTCGGCAGGCCGTGGCAGTCGTCGGTGTAGGCGTAGTGGCTGTAGGAGTGGTTCGCGACCTCGAACAGGGGGTCCCGGCCGATGAACCTGGCCTGGTCCGGGTACTGCTCGGCCCACCGGCCGGTCATGAACACCGTGGCCGGCACCTTCAGCCTCCGCAGGGTCGCGATCAGCCGGGGATTGTCGAACCGTTCGCCCGCCGCCGCCCGCGGCCCCTGGTCGGCGGTCATGTCGGCGTCGAAGGTGAGGGCGACCGTCTTCTCCCGGGCGCGCGGTCCGTGCTCGAAGACGGGGGTCAGGCCGGCGGGGCCGGGGGCGAGCGTCGGAGGCCCGGGCGGTGCCGGCCTCGACGGGACGGCGGAGGACGCGGTCGGCGCCGGGCGGGGGGCGCGCGGGGCCTCGGTGGCGGTCCCGCAGGCGGCGAGGGTGGCGCCCAGGGTGCCCAGGACGGCTGCCCGTCGTACGAGAGTGATCACCGTACGAACGTATGAGTGTCCTGTTCGGAATGTACGGCTATGGGATGTGACGTGCCTGAGCGGTCACCCTCACGGCTCAGAACGGGGTTCCGGTCAGATGTCCCGCTGCTCCAGCGGCTTCGTCGCCGGGCCCTGGATCACCTTGCCGTCCGTGCCGAAGCGGGAACCGTGGCAGGGGCACTCCCAGGCGCGCTCCGCCGCGTTGAAGTCGACCAGGCAGCCGAGGTGGGTGCAGCGGGGCGAGACGGCGTGCAGCGCGCCGGCCTCGTCCCGGTAGACCGCCAGCCGGTCACCGCCCGCCCGCACGACGGCCCCCTCGCCCGGCGGCAGGGAGTCCACCGGCGGTGCGGGCCGCAACCGGTCGCCGACGAAGTGGCGCGCGACCTCGGCCTGCGTCTTGAGGAACGCCGGCGCCTCACGCACCGCCGTGCGCAGCCGCCGCGGGTCGTACAGCTCGCTCCACGCGCACTCCTCGCCGGTGATCTGCGCGGTGAGCAGCCGGCCCGCCATCATGCCGCCGCTCAGCCCCCAGCCGCCGAAGCCCGTGGCGACGTACGTGTGGTGCGCGCCGGGGTGCAGCGGGCCCACCATCGGCACGGTGTCCGTGGGGTCGATGTCCTGTGTGGCCCAGGCGTACGTGAGGCCGACGCCGGGGAAGTGCTCGCCGGCCCAGGCGGACAGGCGGTCGAACCGCTCCCGGGTGTCGCCCGTGCCGGGCGTGAAATGCTCCCCGGTGACGACCAGCAGCCGGCGGCCCGCGTCGTCGCCCGCACCGTCCAGGGGGGCCGTACGGACCGAGCGGGTGTTCTCGTCCGGAGTGATGTACATGCCGTCGACGTCGCGGTCCGCCTCGATGCTCCCGGCGACGACCAGTTCGCGGCGCGGGGAGAGACGGGCGAAGAGGAGGGCCCGGTCGAAGATCGGGTAGTGGGTGGCGACCACCACGTCCCGGGCGGTCACCGTCGCGCCCTCCCCGGTCGACACGCGGCACGGCTCGCCCTCGTCCAGGCCGTGCACGGTGGTGTTCTCGAAGATCCGCCCGCCGTGCGTCTCCAGGTCGTCGGCGAGGGCCAGCAGGTACCTGCGCGGATGGAACTGGGCCTGCCCGGTGACCTTCACCGCGCCCGCGACCGGGAACGGCAGCCCCGTCTCCGTCACGAACGACGCCGGCAACCCCGCCTCCTTCGCGGCGGCAGCCTCGGCCCGCAGCTCGTCCACGCGGCCCGCGTCGCAGACATAGGTGTACGCGCTGCGGGTCTCCCAGTCGCAGTCGATGCCCAGCTCGGCCACGATCTCGGCGGCGCGCTCGATCGCCTCGGTCTGCGAGCGGGCGTACAGGCGGGCGCCCTCGGGGCCCCGGGTGCGGCGTAGCTTGTCGTAGACGAGGGTGTGCTGGGCGGTGAGCTTGGCGCTGGTGTGCCCGGTGACGCCGGCGGCGACCCGCCCCGCCTCCAGCACCGCCACACTGCGCCCGGCCCGCGCCAGTTCCCAGGCCGCGCTGAGACCGGCGACGCCGGCGCCGATCACGGCGACGTCGACGTCGAGGTCCTCCGCGAGGGCGGGGCGGGGCGGACCGCCCGGTGCTGTCTGAAGCCAGTACGAGCGGTTGACCCGCGCTTTCTCCGTCATGCGGCGTCGAGTACCCAGGAGGGACGGCTTCAGTGACCGGCGGTGGGCCCACCGCTTCCAGGCGCGGGCGCCCACCGTCCCCCAGGTGTGTCCCCGGTCGTCACCCGCGCCAGGGGCCCGTCACCGCGAAGGTCGTCCCGGGCGTGTAGCAGTTGACGTACATGGTGTCGCCGGCGGGGGAGAAGGCGACCCCGGCGAACTCGCCCCATTCCGGGTCGTCCGGCGTCCCGATGTTCTGGGCGCCGCGGGCCATCTCGTACACCTCGCCGCGCCTGGTCACGCCGTAGACGTGCTGGGCGCCGTTGCCGTCCTCGCAGACCATGAGGCCGCCGCTGGGGGCCAGACAGATGTTGTCGGGGGACTCGCCGGGAAGCTGCACGTCGGTGTCCGGACCGAAGACGATCACCAGGGTCAGCCGGCGCCGCTCGGGGTCGTAGCGCCAGATCTGGCCGTAGTGGTCGCCCGCCGAGCCCTCGTCGCTGTGTGCGAAGGACGACACGAAGTACACGCTGCGCCCGCCCCAGTAGCAGCCTTCCAGCTTCTGCGCGTGGGTGATGCCGCCCCGGCCGAAGTCCTGGTGCCGGATGGGTGTTTTGGTGGCCAGCGGGTCGGGTACGTCCACCCACTCGACGCCGTCGAAGCAGGCGCCCGTCTCCTGGATCGAGGACAGGTCGGGCACGCCGGGCACCCGCATCGCCTGGAGGCGGCCCCCTGCCCGCAATGAGCCCGTACCACCCAGCGGCTTCTCGGGCAGGAACCGGTAGAAGAGACCGAACGGCCGCTCGAAGGCATCCTCCGTCTCGTACACGATGCCCCGTCGCGGATCCACGGCGACCGCTTCGTGCTGGAAGCGGCCCATCGCGGTCAGCGGCACCGCGCCGGTGCGGTGCGGGTCGGCCGGATCGACCTCGAAGATGAACCCGTGGTCCTTGGTGTAGCCGTTGGTGCCGGCCTTGTCCTCGGTCTCCTCGCAGGTCAGCCACGTGTCCCACGGGGTGGGCCCGCCCGCGCAGTTCACCGCCGTTCCGGCGACCGCCACCCGCTCGTCGCGGACGTGGCCCCGGGAGTCCAGGGTCAGGGTCGTACAGCCGCCCTTGCCCTCCGGGTCGTACGTCAGTCCCTCGATGGTGGGGACGGGTACCGCCGCGTTGGCGCGGTTCTCGTGGTTGCGCACGAGGTGCACGCCGCCGTGGCGGCCGCCGTGACGGTCCCCGTGGCGGCCTCCGGAACGCGTGGCGAAGGCCGCCATGCCGTCGTGGTTGGACGGGACCGGGCCCTCGCCGGAGCGCAGTTCGTCGCCCTCGCGGGACAGCACCCGGTAGCGGAATCCTCTGGGCAGGTCGAGCAGGCCGTCGGGGTCGGGGACCAGGGGACCGTAGCCGGTGTGGCCCGGGGACTGCGCGGCGGCGGTGCCGGCGAAGAGTTCGGAGAGGGATCCGGTGAAGGCGATGCCTGCGCCGAGGGCTCCTGTGCGGGCGAGTACCTGGCGTCGGGTTGCGGACATGGGGCGACCTTCCTGCTGGCGGACAGGACTGCGACCCGCCGTGTCTATCATCTGCTGGTAATACCGGGAACCACGCGTGTAGCTCGTGTCACTGGCCGGTGGCCACTGGTCGCCGGCCGCTGGTCGTTGGTCACGGGCAGCTGGTCGCCGGCCGCTGGTCGTTGGTCACTTGTCACCGGTCGCTGGGCCGTGAGCTCTCGTCACGGCATGCCGGACGCCCGGCCCGAGGCCGTGCCCCGGACCGGGCGCCGTCACCGGCGGATCGTCCGCACGGGCGGACCCTCCACCGGTGAGACCACACGGGCGGGACTACACGGCCGCCGTCGCCGGCTCGGTGACCTTCACCGGGTCCGTGCCGGTGGCGCTGTGCCGCTCGGCCCAGTTCTCCAGGGCGGTGCGGCAGGCGTGGTCCAGGTGGTGCAGCCCGGACAGGTCCAGCTCGACCGGGCGGTCCTGCGGCAGCGCCTCCAGGCTCTCCAGGATCTTCGGCAGTCGGAGGAAGGTCGCGTTGCCCGACAGGTGTGCCTGGACGGGACCGGCGCCCTTGTCGACGATCTCCAGTTTGAGGTGGGACGCCTCCCAGGCGGTCTTGGCCACGGACAGGGCCAGACCGATCAGCACGCCCTCGAACATGTTCACCGCGACGATCGACACGGCCGTGACCACCAGGATCAGCGCCTCGCCCCGGTGTCCCCGCCACAGCGACACGATGCCGCGGAACGGGATCAGCTTCCAGCCCGCGTGGATCAGGATGCCGGCCAGCGCGGGCAGCGGGATCAGCGCCAGCGCGGACGGCAGCAGCGCGGCGAACAGCAACAGCCACACACCGTGCAGCACCCGGGACGCCTTGGTCCGCGCGCCCGCGCCGACGTTGGCGGAGCTGCGCACGATGACCGCGGTCATCGGCAGCGCGCCGAGCATGCCGCACACCGTGTTGCCCGCGCCCTGGGCCATCAGCTCCTTGTTGTACTCGGTGCGCGGGCCGTCGTGCAGCCGGTCCACCGCGGCGGCGCTGAACAGGCTCTCCGCCGAGGCGATCAGGGTGAAGGCGACGATCGTGCCGAGGACGCCCACGTCCACCAGCTCGCCGAAGGCGTCGGTGCCGGGCGGCTGGACGGAGTCCAGCAGGCCGTTCACCTCGACGGTCGCCACCGACAGTCCGAAGAGCGCCGTGACCGCGGTGGCCAGGCCGACCGCGGCCAGCGCGCCCGGCACGGTCCGTACCCGCTTCGGCAGCCGCTTCCACAGCACCAGCACCGCGATGGTGCCGGCGCCGAGGGCGAGCGAGGTGAGCGCTTCGGTGCTGTCCAGCGCGTCGGCGGCGGCCCCGGGCAGCCCGGTGAGCTTGTCGAGCCCGGACGCGGGCGCCTGGAGCCCGGCCGCCGAGTACAGCTGGCCGGCGATGAGCACGAGGCCGATACCGGCCAGCATGCCCTCGACGACCGACAGGGAGATCGCCCGGAACCAGCGCCCCAGCCTCAGGGCGCCCATCGCGAGCTGGATCAGACCGGCGGCCAGCACGATCACGCCGAGTGCGGGCAGCCCGTACGCGTCGACCGCGCTGAAGACCAGCACGGTCAGGCCGGCGGCCGGACCGGACACCTGGAGGCTGCTGCCCGGCAGGAATCCGGTGACGAGGCCGCCCACGATGCCGGTGACGAGGCCGAGTTCGGCCGGCACACCGGAGGCGACGGCGACGCCCACGCACAACGGGAGGGCAACCAGGAACACGACGAGCGAGGCGGTGAAGTCCTGCCGCAGATGGGGGAACTTCCGGGAGTTCCCGGATATGGCGTTCCGAGCGTTCACGCCGGCGCTCACAGCGTCTCGAACGTGTCGGTGTCCGCGTGGTGTTCGCGTACGACGCCGGTGTGGACCTCGTAGTACCAGCCGTGCGTGCGCAGCCGGCCGTCCGTCAGCCGACGTTCGACACACGGGTAGGAGCGCAGCCGCAGCAGCTGTGCCAGGACGTGGTGCTGCACGGCCTCGGCGACCGTCGGGTCGGCGGGGTCGCACGGCTTCGGCGCGTCAGCGGCCTGCGCCAGCCAGTCGCGCACGGCGGGTACGGCGGTCAGGTCGTCGCCGCGCACCAGCGCGCCGACGGCGCCGCAGTGCGAGTGGCCGCAGACCACGATGTCGGTGACGCCGAGGACCTCGACGGCGTACTCGATCGTGGCGGCCTCGCCACAGGGGCGCTCGCCGCCGTAGGGCGGGACGATGTTGCCCGCGGTGCGCAGTTCGAAGAGCTGGCCGGGCCGGGCGCCCGTGATCAGGGCCGGTACTACCCGGGAGTCGGAGCAGGTGATGAACAGGACTTCGGGCGACTGGCCTTCGGCGTGCCCGGCGAAGTCCTCGGGGTGCTGTCCGAACATGCGGGCGTTGTCGATGAAGGGCTGCATGATGGGGTGATTCCTCCTGGCGCGCGGTGGGGGCGCGTCGGATGGGCAGGACAACAGAGGTGGGGGTGTCGCGAGCCCTCAGCAGCGGAAGACCTGAAGTGCCGCCGGAGAGTGGTCCGGCGCCGATCTCGGCCGGTGCCCGATCGCACGGGCCAACGTGTCGGGGTCGGGGACCGCAGGGCCGCGCTGCCTCAGGAACGGACGCTCGAGGGCGTCGGGCTGGGGTGCGGTGGGGGTGCGGTGCCGGTCGCGGACGCGCGGGGAACTGGTCGGGTTTTCCGACGGGCCGGCGTCGTGGCAGGTGACGGTCTCGTCGTGCGACGCCGTACCGGAGAGGGTGGTTCCGGGGTGGGCGTTGGCCACGGCGTCACGGCTCGTATGTGCGGATGTGAAGGGTGTGCTGGGTGCGAAGACCACCAGGGCGACCAGGAAGCCGGCGAGGAGCGAGATCACTGTCCGGGCCCTCGTGCCTCGTAACATACGCCCCCCTCCAGGCAGTTCACGCCTGTGGCGTGGGCCGAGGCGTGGTCAGTGCACGGCGAAGCATGGCCAAGGCACTGCCAACGCCTGGTCAATGTGCGGTCAATGCGCGGTCAAGAAACACGTTAACCCTGCGCAGAGCTTTGCAGGGTTAACGTGGAGTTACGAGCTGAAGAG
>NZ_BAABCQ010000088.1:0-31003 GCF_039539045.1 Streptomyces marokkonensis | reverse complement strand
GAGCAGAATGGACATATGCGGCGCAACCGCACACCGCACCAGACGCGGTCGGCCCGGCAAGTCGAAGGAGACGACTCATGGCCAACGTCTCGCACACCCGAGGTGACATGACCAGCCACCCCGACGCTCCGGAAATGCAGGCACGCTATGCCCGCATGCTCGGTGGCCGGGACGTGGCACTCGTGGACGGGCCGGTGTTCCTGCTCGGCCTCTACTGTGCCGTGTCCCCGTGGATACTCCACTTCACCACCAGCCAGCCCGCGCTCGTGGCCCACAACCTGATCATAGGAATCGCCATCGGCCTGCTGGCCCTGGGATTCACCCGCGCACCGGAACGCATGTACGGCCTCAGCGGGGCCATGTGCGCGATGGGCATCTGGATGATCATCTCGCCGTGGATCGTCGGCACGAGCCCGGACGCCGGCGTCATCTGGAACAACATCATCATCGGCGCGCTGACCCTGGCCCTGGGGACGGTGTGCGCCGCTACGGCGGCGAAGAGCATGCGCAAGCCCTAGACGCACGGGAAGGGAGCACCACGAGCCGGCCCGCACAGCGGACCGGCTCACGCTCGCCCCGAAGCCTCCCGCGGACTACGCCCGCCCGCAGCGGGCACACGCACTACCGCGGGGGCTTGACAAGAAGGGGCGGAGATGGACATCGACGGCATCATCAGTGCCATCGTCATCGGTATCGTCATCGGCGTCCTGGGCCGACTCGTCGTCCCGGGCCGTCAGCGCATCGGCGTCCTGTGGACGATCGGCGTCGGCATCCTGGCCGCGCTGATCGGATCATGGGTCGCGGCGGCGTTCGACGTGGCCGACACCAACGGCGTCGACTGGGTCGAGTGGCTCATCCAGATCGGCCTGGCCGCACTGGGCGTGGCCGCGCTGGACCGGTCACGCTCGCGCCCGCGCCGCTGAGGACGCGGGAGCCGTCACCGGCTCCCGAGCCACTGCTCGTACCAGGTCACGGTGGCCTCCACGGTCTCCGCGAGCGGTGTCGGGGTCACCCCGAAGAACTGCTCGAAGGCGGTGGAGTCCACGATCTGGGGCTCCGTGTGCTGGTAGAACATCTCCGCGTACTCGGCCATGAATCGCGCGTCGAACGGACCGAAGGGGCGGGGCTCCGCCACCACCACGACATTCAGCGGCCGGCCCACACGCTTCTCGATCATCGTGTAGATCTCGCGCGTGCTGACGGCGGGGGCGGTGGGCAGGTGCCACACACGGCCGTCCCCCTCGGGGCGCTCGCCGAGCGTCGCGAGGCCGGCCGCCACGTCCCCGACGGCGGTGTAACTGTGCGGCAGGTCGATGTCGCCCAGCCCGGGGACGTCACCGCCACTGAGCGCGGCCGGGAAGACGGCGGCACCGAGGGTCGAGTTGAGCACGCCGGGGCCGACGAAGTCGGCGCTGCGACCGAGAACCACGCGAGCCCGGCCGGCTTGGTGGGCGGCGAGATACCGCTCGTCGAGTTCGGCACGCATCCGTCCCTTGCGGCTGGTCGCCCGCCAGGGGCTGCCCTCGGTCATCACCGCTCCCCCGGTCTCCCCGTACGGGTACAGCGTGTCGAGCACGACCAGCCGGGCCCCGGTCGCCTCGACGGCGGCCAGCACGGCCTCCTGGATATCCGGCATCAGCTCGGCCTGGAGGTGATAGGCGACGTTGGCGCAGTGGTACACGACGGCGGCGTCGCCCGTCGCGGCCCTGGCGCCATCGACCGTGCCCACGTCGGCGGCGAACCGCTCGACGCCCTCGACCCCGGGGCCTTCACCCTTCCGGTCGACGAGACGGACGGGATGCCCCCTGCGTACCAGCTCACGAGCGAGCCCGGTACCGGCGGGGCCGGACCCCAGCACGACGTGCGGGGCGTGCGGCTGCGGGACGTTGGCGGACATGGTGGCCCTCTTCTCTTCGAGATCCCTGCACGGTCGGCGAGCGCGAACACTGCTAGCGACACTCGCTTTAGTTAGAGACTGTAACTCTTGCGATGAGCCATAGCAACACGTCGTCGGCGACGTAGGCTGCGGGGAGATCAGTCGTCGAGGAGGGCCGTGCGCATGGTCGTGAAGGACGCCGAACTGTCATACCTGCGTCGCTGCCTGGAGCTGGCGGCCGAGGCACTGAAGGTCGGCGACGAGCCGTTCGGGTCGGTCCTGGTCGGCGCGGACGGCACGGTGCTGGCCGAGGACCACAACCGGGTGGCCTCCGGCGACCGCACTCGTCACCCGGAGTTCGAGCTCGCGCGCTGGTCCGCCGCCCACCTCACTCCCGCGGAGCGGGCCGCCGCCACGGTGTACACCTCCGGCGAGCACTGCCCGATGTGCGCGGCCGCGCACGCCTGGGTGGGCCTGGGACGCATCGTGTACGTCGCCTCGTCGGAGCAGCTCGGGGACTGGCTGGCGGAACTGGGCGTCCCCGCACCGCCGGTGCGGACGCTGGCGGTGCGCGAGGTGGCGCCCGGTGTGACCGTGGACGGCCCGGTACCGGAACTGGCCGCGGAGGTCCGCGCGTTGCACCGCCGGTTTTACGAGGCGCGAACCTGAGCGGGAGGGATCGCGGACGAGGTCACCGGGCGATGACGGACCCTGCCCGCCCCCGACCGACGGCCTCGCGGGGAACACACGCGCGGCATCCCCTTCGTCTGCGCGCCCGGGTACACGCACGGCATCACGGGGGCTGCCCGGATGGGCCGTCCTGTCGGACGAGCGGCAGAGCGTCCGTCCGCCCGTCGTAGCGCTCCGTCCCGTCGGCGCCACCGTCCGGAGGCGAGGAGCACGGTGCCCGCATATGGTGATCGAGGGCGCCGAGCACCGGTCCGCGACGGGGCGTCCGGGAGGCATCGATGCTGGCCAAGCTGTCGACTCGGCCCTCGGTCCGGCGCTGCGCGGTCACCGGCGCGCTCGGACTGGCCCTGCTGGGTGCGGGACTGCCCACCGCAGCCGCGAACGATCCCGGGCCCGGCCTGTCCCGGTTCTACGACCAGCGGATCACCTGGTCGGCGTGCGAGGGCATGGACGTGCCGAAGGACCTGCAGTGCGGGAAGGTCACCGTCCCCCTCGACTACGACCGGCCCAGGGCGGGAACGCTCGACGTGGCCCTCGCCCGGTACCGCGCGACCGGTGACTCGCGTGGCTCCGTGCTGCTGAACTTCGGCGGGCCGGGCGGCTCCGGGGTGAGCGAACTCTCCGTCGGCGGCAAGGACTTCATGCATCTGACCAACGGCTACGACGTGGTGACCTTCGACCCCCGTGGCGTCGGCCGGTCCTCGCCGGTCACCTGCGGCCCCGCCACGCTGGACATCGTGGAGGCCACGGACGGGGACGAGGAGCTCACCGACCCGCAGGACGTGCTGAGGCGCCTGCGGGACGCTGCCGCCGAGTGCGCGAAGCGGTCAGGCCCCGTGCTGCCCCACATCGGCACGGTCAACGCCGCCCGCGACATGGACGTGATGCGCCGGGCGCTCGGCGACGACCGGCTCAACTACCTCGGCTTCTCCTACGGAACCCGGCTGGGCGCGGTCTACGCCGCCCAGTTCCCCGACAAGGTCGGCCGGATGGTGCTGGACGGTGTGGACACGCTGACCGAACCGCTGGCCGAGCAGGGGCTGGCGGGCGCGCGCGGGCAGCAGACCGCGCTGGAGAACTTCCTCGACTGGTGCGTGGAGGACATCGCCTGCCCGTTCGGGCAGGACGCCAGGGCCGCCCGCCGGCAGGTCGTGCAGCTCGTCGCCTCGCTCGACTCCGACCCGGTCCCGACGGGGTTCGGAGAGCCCTTCTCCGGACAGGACATGGTGGGCGCCATCGGCCAGGCGCTGTACAGCCGGGAGCTGTGGCCCACGCTGAAACGGGCGCTCGCCCAACTGCTCGAGGACGGTGACACCCGCGGCCTGGAGGGCTTCGTCTCCGGCGGCGTCACCTTCCCGGTCCGCGCGCGGGGTCCCGTGGACGCCGGCGGCGGCCTCACCGACCAGGAGGACGTCCCCATGGACAACCTGCCGGCCGCCCTGATGGCGATCAACTGCGCCGACGACCCGGACCGGCCCGGCGCCGACCGGGTCGCGGCGTCCCTGGGCCGGCTGCGCGCACGGTACGAGGAGGCCTCGCCGGTCTTCGGCCGGTACCGGCTCACCCAGGTGCTCATGTGCTACGGCCGGCCCAAGGGCACCGACTTCGTCCGGGACGAGGTGAAGGACCTCGACACCGCGAAGATGCTGCTGGTCGGCACCCGGGGCGACCCTGCCACCCCGTACCGCTGGACCGTGGAGACGGCCGAGCGGCTCGGCCCCTCGGCCGTGGTCCTCGACAACAAGGGCGAAGGACACACCGGCTACGCGTCCTCCCAGTGTGTGCACCGCAAGGTCGACGACTTCCTGCTCTACGGCAGCCTGCCGCCCGACGGCAGCTCCTGCGGCCCCGAGGCCTCCCGGACCTCCCAGGACGACGACTGATCCGGACGACCGGACCTGCCGGGCCCGACCTGCCGGGGGATGTACCGGTCGGACCCGCCGGGGTGTTTGCTCCGAATGCCTGATACGTCCATCCGTCCTATCGTGCTGACATGGAGCACGATCTGAGTCCCGCCACCCTCGCCGAACTGCGGCGCCCCCGCCCGTACCCGGCCGTGTCCGTGCTGTCGCCGACGCACCGCCGCGAACCGGACAACACCCAGGACCCCGTCCGGCTGCGCAACGTCGTCGCCGAGGCCAAAAAGCATCTGGAGGACGATCCGGCGGTCACCCGCGAACGGCGTATGGAGGTGTCCCGGGAGCTCGACCGGGCCCTCGCCGAGGTCGATCTGGCGTACGCCGAGGACGGCCTGGCCCTCTTCGCCGCCCCCGGCGAGCACCAGGTCTGGACGCTCGCCCGTTCCGTTCCCGAGCGCGTGGTCCTGTCGGACACCTTCCTGACCCGCAACCTCGTCGCCGCGCAGGCCGCCGAGCGGCCGTTCTGGGTGCTGTCGGTCGCCGCCGACCGCGTCGCGCTGTGGAGCGGCGGCGCGGGCCGGGTCGTCGAGGACCGCACCGGTGGCTTCCCCCTCGACCGGCCGCCGGAGAACTTCGACCCCGAACGCCGGCAACGGATCGGTGACGCGCCGAGCGCCTTCCGGGACGAGGACACCCGCCGGTTCCTGCGCGAGGCCGATGCCGCGATGGGCCGGGTCCTGCGCGCCCGCCCCCGGCCGCTGTACGTCACCGGCCCGCAGGCCGCGCTGTCGCTGCTGGAGGACGCCGGAAGCACTGTGCGGGACGCCGTGCTCGTTCCTCACGGGGGCCTCGCGCACGGTACGGCGGAGGCCGTGTGGCAGGCGGTGCGGCCGGTGGTCGACGACCAGGCACGCGGGTGGGTCGACGCCGTGGCCAGGGAACTGGAGGCGGCCCGCGGGCGCAAGGACTTCGCGGCCGGCGTCGACGAGTTGTGGGAGAGCGCCCGCACCGGCCGCGTACGGCTGCTCGCCGTCGAGGAGAACTTCCGGGTGACCGTGCGCGACGACGGCGACCATCTGGTCCCGGCGGACGGCGGCGACCTCGACGCCCGCGAGGACATCGTGGACGAGATCGTCGAGCAGTGCCTGGAGACCGGCGCCGACGTCCGCTTCGTACCGGACGGCTCGCTCGGGGAGGCGGACGGAATCGCGGGGGTGCTGCGGTACTGACGCCCGCCTCCCCGGTCCGGGGACTCCGCCCCCTTGACGACCATGAAACCCTGTTCGCCATACACTTACCCGCCCCTCGGCGGGTGGTGAGGCGGACGGGGAAGGAGACGGCGGAGCGTGAGCGATCTTCTGGGTGTGGCGGTCCTGGGCGCGGGACACATGGGCGCCGATCACGTACGACGCCTCGACGCGGTGGTGAGCGGCGCCAGGGTCGCCGCGGTGGCGGATCCCGACACGGAGCGGGCGAAGGCGGCCGTGGGCGGCATCGACGGCGTCGTCGTGCACACGGACGTCGAGGCCGCCCTCGACGCGCCGGGCGTCGACGCCGTGCTGATCGCCTCGCCGGGCGAGGTGCACGAGGAGGCGTTGCTGGCCGCCTTCGCGCGGGGGCTGCCGGTGCTGTGCGAGAAGCCGATGGTGCCGGACTCCGCGGGCGCGCTGCGCGTGGTGGAGGCGGAGGCGCGGCTGGGCCGGAGGCTGGCGCAGATCGGCTTCATGCGGAGGTACGACGCCGAGTACCGGCAGCTCAAGTCGCTGCTGGACGGCGGGCGGCTGGGCCGGCCCATGATGCTGCACTGCGTCCACCGCAACGTGTCCTCCCCGCCGCGTTTCACCTCGGCGATGCTGGTCACCAGCTCCGTGTCGCACGAGATCGACGCGGCCCGCTGGCTGCTCGGGCAGGAGCTGACCGCGGTGACGGTGCTTCGCCCGCGCCCGTCCGCGGGGGCACCCGAGGGGCTGCTCGATCCGCAGTTCGTGCTCTTCGAGGCCGAGGGGGGCGCACTGGTCGACGTGGAGATCTTCGTCAACTGCGGCTTCGGCTACGAGGTGCGCTGCGAGGCCGTCTGCGAGGCGGGCAGCGCCAGGATCGGCGACGCGCACACCATGGTGGTGACGGCGGGGGGCGGCGCCCGCGAGGAGGTGCCGCAGGACTACCTCGTACGGTTCGCGGACGCCTACGACCGCGAGGTGCAGGCCTGGGCCGACGCCGCCCGGCGGGGACGGGTCACCGGCCCGGGCAGCTGGGACGGGTACGCCGCCTCCGCGGTCGCCGAGGCCGGCGTACGGGCCCTGGAGACGGGAGCGCGCACACCCGTCGATCTGGCACCCCGCCCCGCACTGCACGACCCGCTCTAGAACACGAGTTCACCGAACGTCCGGGCGACGACGTCGTCGGGCCTCGAAATCCGTCAAGTCCCGTATGGATCCTACGACTTGTTCGTGATCTCGCGTACACCGTTCAGGGTCCGAAGTCACCCTCGGAAGACTGTGGCATATGCCAGAAGCACCACCGTATCGTGTGTCGCCAAAGCCCTTACGAGGCGTCGCGGGCTGTGCAACAGTCGTAGCGGTCCTTCCGCCAGCCTCGGTTCCACCCTGGTCGTACCGTCTGCACATCGGAGTGCGTCATGTCGTCCCATCTCTCCGCGGACCACCCGGCCGCCCAGCCATCGGGGCACGGCTCGGTCGAGTCCCTGATATCGCAGGCGCGGCGGCTGAGGGGCGACGTGGACGCGGTACGGCGGGGCAGCCAGGACGACGGGACGGACCCCCGCGGACGCTGGCAGCGCGCCCTGTACGACCTGGCGCTGCATCAACTCAGCGACATCGACGAGCATCTGGCGCAGCTCCGGGACGGACCGGCGCCCGCGCCACGGCCCGGTTCGCTGCTCAGCCGGGTCGGCAGCGCGGAGTGGAACCTGCTGACGGACGAGGCGGAGTGGTCCGGGGAGCTCTTCCACATCCTCGGCCTCGACGACACCGCCGCCCCGCTCAGCCTCGACGAACTCCCGTCCCTGGTACTCGCCGAGGACCGGCCCATGCTGACCGCGATGGTCACGGACTGCCTCGTCGACGGCCGGCCCATCGACGGCGAGTTCCGCGTCGTACGCCCCGACGACACCGTACGCACCGTGCACATGATGGGCGAGCCCGTGCTCGACGCCGACGGCAGTACCGCCTCGATGTGGGCGGTGCTGCGGGACGTCAGCGAACTGCGCCGCAGTCAGCGGGCGGTGAGTGAGACCCGTGAGTCGCTCCGGCGCCCTCCGCTGCCCGCGGACGCGGGGCACCGGGCCGCGGCCGAACCGCGGGAAGCCGTGCCGCCCCCCTGGCACGGCCTCCTGCGGTTCCCGCACCGGGGGCGGCCGGGTCTGGACCTGGCCGCCGGGTACCTGCCGTCGACGCTCCACGCGCCCGGGCGCGGGACCTGGTACGACGCGTGCCCACTCGCCGGCGACGAGACCCTGCTCAGCGTCGGTGACCTCGCCGCTCCGGGCGCCGAGGGGGTACAGGGCCCGACGGTGCTGATCGGTGCCCTGCGCGGCCTGGCGACGGCGGGCACGCGACCCGCGCAACTCCCGGACTGCGTCGACCGGTTACTAGGGGACGCCGCCCTGCCACCCGTACGCTCCGCCCTGTACTGCGGTTACCGGCCCCGCACCCGCACGCTGGCGTGGGCACACTCCGGGCGCCCCGTCCCGCTGCTGTTCCGCGAGGGGACGGGGTGCGAGCTGACCGGGCAGGCCGGGGCGACCCTCCGAGCAGGCGACCTGCTGCTTCTGCACACCGGTGGACTCGCGCCGGCGGACGTGCGGCGACTCCTCTCCCTGGCCCCTCGCCTGACCGAGGCGGACTCGGCGCAGGACGGCGTACGCGTCGTGACGGAAGGGATCGGCGAGTACCTGGGCCAGGAGGACGCCTGCGTACTGGTGGCCCGGGTGACGCCCTAGTCGACGCTTCGTGCGCTACGCCGGAGCGGTGTTGCCGCCCCTCTCCTTCCCCTTGGACGGCTTGTTCTTCGGCAGCGCCCGTTCGATCTCCTCGCGCAACTCCTGGATCCTCGGGTAGGTGGCGTACTGGGCGGTGAGCCGGTACATCTCACGCAGCCGGTCCCAGGTCCGCCGGGAGGAGTTGGACCCCATCGACACCAGGGCCAGGCGCGCGTACCGGTCCGCCTGTTCGGGGTCGTCGGCGATGAAGCAGGCGGAGGCCATGGACAGATAGTCGAAGATCTTCGACCGCTGCCGGCCGTCGATCCGCAGGGCCAGGGCCTTCTCCGCGTAGTGCTGCGCGTGTGCGGCGGCCCCCGGCTCGAACTCGGCGAGCGTCCGGTAGGCCAGGGCCTGCATGCCGTACAGGTCCTCCTCCTTGAACGTCTGCATCCAGTCCGGCGGCGGCACGTCCGCCTTGTCGGAGACGAAGAGGTCCTCGGCCCGCCCGAGGGTGCGGCGCATCGCCTGGCCCTTGCCCATGGAGGCCTCGGCCCAGGCCTCGATGGTGCAGAGCATGGCCTTGGTACGCGGCAGCACCTCCTCACCGGAACCGGACTCGGCGAGCTTCATCAGGTCGAGCGCGTCGTCGGGCCGGCCCAGGTGGACCATCTGGCGGGCCGCCCGGGAGAGCGCCTCGCCGGCCCGGGGCCGGTCACCGCCCTCGCGCGCGGCGTGGGCGGCGATCACGAAGTACTTCTGGGCCGTGGGTTCCAGGCCGACGTCGTGCGACATCCAGCCCGCGAGGACGGCGAGGTTGGCGGCGACGCCCCACAGGCGTCGCTGGAGATGGGGTGGGTGGTGGTAGGCGAGCATGCCGCCCACCTCGTTGAGCTGGCCCACCACGGCCTTGCGCTGGAGACCGCCGCCACGGGCGGCGTCCCAGGCGCGGAACACCTCGACCGAGCGCTCCAGTTCCTCCACTTCCTGCGACCCGATGGGGGCGGCCTCGTAGCGGTCGGACCCGGCGGGGTCGGCGTGCAGGGGATGGTGGAGGTCGGGAGCGTCGGCAGCCAGGGCCGGGTCGGTGTGCAGCCAGTCGTGCATGGCGTTGCTGAGTGCGGATCCCGCGGCGAGCGCGGCGCCCGCGCCCACCAAGCCGCGTCGGTTGAGCATGAGGTCCATTCCCGTGAATTCGGTGAGGACCGCCGCAGTCCGCTCGGGCGCCCACGGCACTCCGTCGGGATGCTCCTCGCTCCCGCCGCGCAACCGTTTCCCCGCACGCCCGTGCCGGACCAGACCGAGGTCCTCGATGGTCACGACACGGCCGAGACGCTCGGTGAACAGAACCGCCAGCACCCGCGGCACCGGATCACGCGGGATCTCTCCCATGTCGATCCACCGCCTCACCCGCGAGGTGTCGGTCGCCAGCTGGGGGTGGCCCATGGCCGCCGCCTGCCGGTTGACCAGCCTCGCGAGCTCGCCCTTGGACCAGCCGGCCAGGCCGAACAGGTCCGTCAGACGGGTGTTGGGTTCGCCGCTCACGTCAAGCCCCCAGGTTCTCGGCTGAGTTGAATGTAGCCCCGTGCGGGTTGCCGGGCGACTATTCGCCACCGTTCGCCAGGGTGCGCCAGATGGTGTGCCACGGGCGGCCGGGTGTCAGGTAGGAATGCGCCATCCCGACCCGGTCGCCACGGGGTTACTCCCCAGGGTGGCCCCCGGGCGGCCGGGCGGGCGGCGCGACGGCTTTCAGAAGGCGTTCCCTTCCGTACGCACCGGTCGGGCACCGCTTCAGGCAGGCACAGCAGGCACACGAAGGGATCTGTCTCGCCCATGTACGCAGCATCGTCCTCCGTGTCCGCCCCGCAGCGTTCGCTGCACCCCCGCCCGGCGGCGGGCGGCGGCCCCTACCTCGCCCCCGCCCGTCCGGCGGCCCCGGTGCTCGGGGCGGGCAGGGCGCGGCACGGCGCGGGCCACGGCACGCAGCCGCTCAGCGGGAGAATCGACCTGTCCGGCCCTCAGGGCGCCCAACTGCGCGCGGCGATCGCCTCCGTGCACCGGATCTGCCCGGAGTTCGCCCCGGTGCAGGTACTGCGCCGCAACGGGCGGTCCGTGCTCCTGATCGGTACGACCGGGCGCAGCACCGCGGTCGCCAAGTGCTTACTGGACCACTCCCCCGCGTGGGCGGAGCGGATCAGGCACGAGATAGGGGCATACCGCTCGTTCGTCCGGCACCGCCCCCCAGTGCGGGTGCCGAGGCTGATCGCAGCGGACCCGGACAACTGCACGCTGGTGATCGAGCGGATGCCCGGGCGGGTGGCAGCGCTGCAGCGGCACCCGCTGGAAGCCCCGCCGCGGGCGGACATCAGAGCGGCACTCGGCGCGATCTGCCGGCTCAACGCCTGGCGGCCGCCGGCCGGCACCTTCGACGCCCCGCTGGACTACGCGGCCCGCATCTCCCGGTACCACGAGCTGGGGCTGCTCACCGACCGGGACCTGGGTGACCTGCAGAAGCTGATGCACGGCATCGCCCACGCGGGTGGGCGCCAGGGCATGGGCCAGTTCTGCCACGGTGACGCACTGCTGTCCAACGTCCTCATGTCACCGGCCGGTCCAGTGCTGGTGGACTGGGAGCACGCGGGCTGGTATCTCCCCGGCTACGACCTGGCGACCCTGTGGGCGGTGCTCGGTGACGCCCCGGCGGCCCGCCGCCAGATCAGCCAGCTCGCCCAGTCGGCGGGGACCGCCGCGCGCGACGCGTTCCTGGTGAACCTGATGCTGGTGCTGACCCGGGAGATCCGTACGTACGAGACGGCCGTGCAGCGTTCGATGCACGACACGGTCCCGGCACCGTCGGCGCCGGCCCACCCGGGTGCCGCGCCGTCCGGCGAGGAACAGCGGCTGCTGCTGCGCCGGCTGCACGACGACTGCCAGATGGCCCGGCGAGCGGTGCGCGCGGCGGTCGGCACCCGCTGAGACGAAGGACGACGGTCCGTGGTGTGCCCTTCGAGGGGCGCACCGCGGATTTTGGGCGCCAGGATCTCACCGTGGCCATTGGTGTACGCCACTGACGCCGTGCAGGCCCGTGAGCCGCTGCCACGAAACTCGCTTGTTCCCCCGCTGACGTGGGGAATCTCCTTATGAACGGCATGATTGACGGATCGTCGGACCGCCGGGTACCACTGACCCACGCTCGGCCCCGCACGCCCCGCCACGCCCTGACCGTCACAGGAGGCCGTTTTGCGAGGTTCCCCCGTCGTGCCCGCCCTGGCCACCGCGGCACTGCTGCTGCCGCTACTCGGCGCGGCGCCGTCCGCCGCCCGGCCCTCCGGCGCCCCGCCCGGACCGGACCACCTGCAACGGGCCTTCGCCACCGCGGCGGCCGAGTACCAGGTGCCGCAGAGCGTCCTGCTCGGCGTCTCCTACCTCCAGTCCCGCTGGGACGCGCACCGCGGCGCGCCGAGCGTGACCGGCGGCTACGGCCCGCTGCACCTCACCGACGCGCGCACGGCACTGGCCGGGGCCTCGCACCACAGCGAGGGCGCCGAGGACCCGCGCGGGGACGACGCCCGCGCCCCCCTTCGCCCGGCGGCCACGACCACGCCGCCCACCGACCTGCCGGCCCGGCTGACCACGCTGCCGAAGGCGGCCGAGCTGACCGGGCTGAGCCCCGACGAGTTGCGCGAGGACCCGGCGGCGAACGTGTCCGGCGGTGCCGCGCTGCTCGCCGCGGCCCAGCGCGAACTGGGCGAACCGCTCAGCGGGGACCCGGCCGACTGGTACGGGGCCGTGGCCCGCTTCTCGGGCGCCGAGGACTCCGCGACGGCGGCCGCGTACGCGAACGACGTCTACGAGGTGATCCGCGCGGGCGAGCGGCGGACCACGGACGCCGGGCAGCGGGTCGCCCTGGCCGCCCGCCCCGACGTGACCCCGGACGTCGCGCAGCTCGCGGGCGCGGGTCTGCGCGCGGCCTCGGCCGCCGGTACCGAGTGCCCGAAGACCGTGTCCTGCGAATGGCTCCCGGCACCGTACGAGGAGTTCGGGGACGACGACTACGGCAACCACGACCTGGGGAACCGGCCCGCCTCCCAGCGCATCCGGTACATCGTCGTGCACGACACGGAGGGCGCCTGGAACGGGGTCCTCGACATGGTCCAGGACCCGACGTACGTCTCCTGGAACTACACGCTGCGCTCCACCGACGGCCACATCGCCCAGCACGTGAAGGCGAAGGACGTGGCGTGGCACGCGGGCAACTGGTACGTCAACGCGAAGTCGATCGGCCTGGAGCACGAGGGCTTCCTGGCGGACCCGGACGCCTGGTACACGGAGGCGATGTACCGTTCGTCGGCGCGGCTGGTGAAGTACCTGGCGAAGAGGTACGACATCCCACTGGACCGGCAGCACGTCCTCGGCCACGGCAACGTCCCCGGCACGACCACCGCGACGATCCCGGGCATGCACACCGACCCTGGCCCGTACTGGGACTGGGGGCACTACTTCCGGCTGCTCGGCCGCCCCTTCACGCCGTCCGCCGGCAACAAGTCCCCCCTGGTGACGATCCGCCCCGACTACGCCGCCAACCGTCCCGAGTACACCGGCTGCGAGACCAGGGGCGAGCCCTGCGCGGCGCACGGTTCCAGCGAGGTGCGGCTGTACTCCGACCACGACGTGAACGCGCCCCTGATCAAGGACCTCGGCCTCGGCAGCACTCCGACGACGGGGGTGAACGACCTGTCCTCCCGGGTCTCCACGGGCCAGCAGTACGCGGTGGCCGACCGGTGGCGCGACTGGACTGCCATCTGGTACCTGGGTCAGAAGGCCTGGTTCCACAACCCGCGGAAGAATCCGGTGGCGGTGCCGGCCTCGGGCGAGGTGATCACCCCGAGGGAGGGCCTGGAGAGCGTCCCGGTGTACGGCCGCGCCTACCCGGAGAAGGCCGCCTACCCGGCGGGCGTGCCGGCGCAGGCCGTGTCCCCGCTGCCGTACCGGCTGTCCGAGGGACAGAAGTACGTGGTCGGTGAGAAGGTGCCCGGCGAGTACTACTACGCGGTCACCTTCGACGAGGCCTCCCACCGGGTGGTGACCGGAGAGGACATGTACTACGAGATCCAGTACGGCCACCGGGTCGCGTACGTGCGCGCCGCCGACGTCACGCTCACGACCGAGAGGTAGCGGCCGGGTCAGCCCTGCTGGAACAGCTCGGCCGGGAGCGGCTTCAGCAGGGCGTACAGGTCGTCGGTGATGGGGCGGTCCCAGGCGGCGATGGTCACCAGAACGCCGTCACTGCGGTCGAACTGCACGCAGGAGATTCGGCTCTCGGAGAGCTTGAGGCGGCGCACGATGAGCAGGTTGTCGCCCTGCATCACCGGTGCGTCCTCGGCGCCGACGACCGTGATCTCCTCGTCGTTCTCCAGCGCCAGCAGGAGCTGGGCGACCTCGAACGGGATCTCTCCCTCGGGGACCTCGCGGGCCGGGGAGCCGGTCGGCAGGTTGCCGATGATCATCGCGGGGCCGCGGCCGCCGAACAGGTCGTAGCGCAGGAAGACGCCCTGGCAGCTGCCGTCGGGCGCGGGCAGCAGGCCGGCGCCCAGGTTCCCGGGCCAGTCGCCGGGGTCCATGGCCAGTACGTCGAAGTCGGGCCCGGCGGGCGTGGCGCTGCGGCGGCGGAGGAACGACATGTCGCCATGGTACGTGGCCCGAGCCCGCGAACGGCGTGCGGGCGGGTGTCCGCGCGGGCCACCCGGTCCGCTTGTGGCGTTCGTGGCGGCGGGCAACCCGGGCCGTGTCGCGCAGGAGGGTTCGCACCAGTCCTGGCGGGGATGGTCCTTCAGGAAGCAGCGCACACGGCGCGGTGCGGGGCGGGCCCCGCGCCACTGCCGACCGGACCCCGCGAGGAAGCCGGTCACTGCCTGTGCGAGGGCCGCCGCCCGGTCGGGCCGGCCGCCGTGCGCGGGCTCCGCCCGGTCGGGCCGGCCGCTGCGCCCGGGCTCCGCACGTACGACGGGTCCGGCGCCGTCGGCCCGGTCCCGCGGGGCCGAGCCGTGGCAGCAGAGCCGCGGGCCGCCCGCGCCCTCATTCCTGCGGCGGAGCCGGTGGCACCACCGCGACCGGGGAGACCGCGTGCAGCAGGACGGCGTGGGTGACGGAGCCCATCATGCGGGCGGGGGCCAGCAGGCGTCGGCGGTGGCGGCCGACGACTACCAGTTCCGCGTCACGGGAGGCGGCGACGAGGTGTCCCGCGGCGTCGCCGGGCGCGACGTACGGTTCGGCCCGGACGTCGGGGTGGCGTTCCCGGTACGGGGCGAGAAAGCCGTCGGCCAGGACCCGGGTCTCGCTTTCGATGGACACCTCGTCGATCACCGGGGGCATGATCTGGCCTGCGGCGGCCCAGGTCTGCACCGGCCACGGGTAGGCGGCGACGACCTGGAGGCGGGCGCCGCGGAGTGCGGCCTCGGCGAAGGCGAAGGACAGCGTGGCGTCGTCGGGGCTGTCCACGTGCAGACCGACGACCACCCGGGGACCGGATTCGGCCGGTGCCTCGCCGTGGACCTCGCGCCCGGGGCGGGGGACCACCACGACGGGGCACTCGGCGTCCCGGGCGGCGGCCATGCCGTTGGAGCCGAGCAGCAGGCTGGCGAAGCCGCCACGACCCCGGGAGCCGAGCACCAGCAACTGGGCGTCGGCGCCCAGTTCCGGCAGGGCGGCGCCCGGTACGCCCTCCATGCCGACGTACTCCGTCGCCACCGCGAAGGCCCGCCCCTGGAGGTGCTCGCGGGCCTGGTCGAGCACCGGGTCCTCGCCCGTGTCCGGCGGGCCCGCGACCAGGACGTCGGTCTGTGCCCAGACGGCGTACTGGCGCACGTGCACCACCCGCAGACGTGCCTCGCGCCGGTGGGCGGTGTCGAGTGCCCAGTCGAGAGCGCGCAGGCTGTCGTCCGAACCGTCGACCGCCGCGATGACCGGCAGGGTGGTGCTCATGGGTTCCTCACCTCCGGAGTAGGACCGTTCCCCGTCATGGCGTCAGCCTCGCTCAGGCGTCGGCCTGAAAGGACGCTCACGGTCGCGTGTCCGGAAAAAGGTGTACGACACCCCCGGATCGGCCGGACGGCTACCCTCGGCGCACTTCCCCGGCAGGCCTCTTACGTGAGGTCGAACTCCCCTTCCCGCGCTCCGGACACGAACGCGCCCCATTCCGCGGGGGTGAAGATCAGGGACTGGCTCTGTGGGCTGCCGCTGTTCCGCATGGCGACGAACCCCTCGACAAAGGCGATCTGGACATCCCCCAGGCCTCGGCTGCTGGACTGCCACTGCGCGTTGCTGAGATCAAGCTCAGGCTTGTCCCAGCCCATGAGCGGGCGCTGCTGGGTGGTGCTCTCGGCCACGTCCGTGCTCCTCCCGATTCGATCGTCCGGGTCAGCCTAGCGATCGGGTCCGACCGCCGACAGGCCACGTGACGGGTGCTTTTCGGAGCCCTGCCGGGCGTAGGTCACGAACCGGCGAACCGGTCGCGCAGTTCCCGCTTGAGGATCTTGCCGCTCGCGTTGCGCGGCAGCGCGTCCACGAAACGCACCCGCTTGGGCGCCTTGAACGCGGTGAGCCGCCCGCGGGCATGGGCGATCAGTTCCTCCTCCGTGACCTCGCCGCGCGGTACGACGACCGCTGTGACGGCCTCGATCCACCGCTCGTCGGGCAGCCCGATCACGGCGGCCTCGGCGACGGCGTCGTGTGTGTAGAGGGCGTCCTCGACCTGGCGGGAGGCGACCAGTACGCCGCCGGAGTTGATGACGTCCTTCACGCGGTCGACGATGGTGAAGTAGCCGTCCGCGTCCCGTACGGCGAGGTCTCCGGAGTGGAACCAGCCGCCGCGGAAGGCCGCTTCGGTCTCCTCCGGCTTGTCCCAGTAGCCCTCGCACAACTGCGGGGAGCGGTAGACGACCTCTCCGGGCGTGCCGTCGGGTACGTCCTTGCCGTCCTCGTCGACGACCCGTGCGTCGACGAACAGGACGGGCCGCCCGCAGGAGTCCATCCGGCCCTCGTGTTCGTCCGGGCCGAGGACGGTGGCCAGGGGGCCGATCTCGCTCTGGCCGAAGCAGTTGTAGAAGGCCAGGTCCGGGAGGCGTTCCCGCAACCGTTCCAGGACGGGCACGGGCATGATCGACGCCCCGTAGTAGGCCTTGCGCAGCCCGCGGAGGTCGCGGGTGGCGAAGTCGGCGCGGCCCGCGAGACCGATCCACACGGTGGGCGGCGCGAACAGGCTGTCCACGCGTCCGGCCTCGATCAGGTCCAGGAGCCGGTCGCCGTCGGGCGCGTCGAGGACGATGTTGGTCGCGCCGATAGCGAGGTAGGGCAGCAGGAAGACGTGGGTCTGCGCCGAGTGGTAGAGGGGGAGGGCGTGCACGGGGCGGTCGCCCGCGCCGAGGTCCAGGGCGGTGATGGCACTCAGGTACTCGTGCACCAGTGCCCGGTGGGTCATCATCGCGCCTTTGGGCAGTGCGGTGGTGCCCGAGGTGTAGAGCAGCTGCGCCAGGTCCTCGCCGCCCGGCTCGGGTCCGTCGTACACGGGTGCCGTGGCCAGCCGGGCGAGCAGCGAGTCGTCGGCGTCGCGCAGCGGCAGCGTGCGTACGCCGCCGGGGAGCCGGCCGGTGAGGCCGGGGTCGGCGAGGACCAGTGTGCTGCCGGACTGGCGGACGATATGGGCCAGGTCGTCGCCGGTCAGGTTCTGGTTGACGGGGACGTGCACCAGGCCCGCGCGGGCGCAGGCCAGGAAGGCGATCAGGTAGGCGTCGGAGTTGTGGCCGTAGGCGCCGACCCGGTCCCCCGGGCTCAGTCCCCGCTCCAGCAGGACACTCGCCGCCCGGGAGACGGCGGTGTCCAGTTCGTCGTACGTCCAGGAGCGGTCGCGGTACTCCACCGCGACGCGCGCCGGAGTGCGCCGGGCACTGCGCCGCAGCACCCCGTCGACCGTGCTGCCGTGTCCGGGCGTCAGCGTCATGACATGATCCTCGGCCGGTCGGCGGAACGGGTCAAGACATGTGCCTGCGGGCAGGAGGCCGCGGCACGGCGCTCCGTCGCCGCGAGGGGACCGGCCGAGCACGGTCCGGCAACTTCGTTCGCCCCATTGACACGACCCGCCACTGACAGGAAAGTTTCACTCCGCACGGCGATCCGGGAAAGATACTTTCAGCTTCGGTGGCGGGAGGCTCTTCGATGGCCGGACAGGCGATGAGCGGGTTCACGCGGCGTCAACTGGGCGCCGGCGCCCTGGCCCTGGGGGGTGCCCTGGCCATCGCGCCGTTCGCGGCCGGGCCGGCCCGGGCAGTCGGGAGCAAGGGCCGCCGCCCCACTCTACGGCGCGGTTCCGCGGAGCGCGCCGGGTTGCTCCCGGGCCATCTGCGTCAGCTCGTCACCGACGCCGAGGCGTTCCTCGGGCCCTCCCCCGAGCACCCGTGGTACGCGGGCGCCGTGCTGCTCGCCGGCCGGGGCGGCACGGTGGCGCTGCACGAGCCGATCGGCATGGCGGTGCGCTACCGGGCCTACGACGAGGAGACCGACACCGGCGTCGAGTTCCCCACCGGGGAGCAGATACCGATGGCCGAGGACACGGTGTTCGACCTCGCGTCGATCTCCAAGCTGTTCACCTCGATCCTCGCCGTGCAGCAGTTGGAGCGGGGCGCGCTGGAGCTTCACGCGCCGGTCGCCTCGTACCTGCCGGACTTCGGGCGCGCGGGCAAACAGGACATGACGGTCCGACAGCTGCTGACGCACACCTCCGGCTTCCGGGCGTGGATCCCGCTGTACAGCGCGCCGACGTACGAGGAGAGGGTGCGGCGCGTCTACGACGAGGCACCCGTCAGCCCGCCCGGCACGGCGTACCTGTACTCGGATCTGAACATGATCTCGCTCCAGCTGGTGCTGGAACAGGTCACGGGCCGGACCCTGGACGTCCTGCTGCGCGAGCAGATCACCGGTCCGCTCGGTCTGGACCGCACCCGCTACAACCCGCCCGCCTCCTGGAGAGGCCGGATCGCGGCCACCGAGGACGCCCGCCGGCCCTGGTCCGGCCTCGACCGCGGGCTGGTGTGGGGCGAGGTGCACGACGAGAACGCCTTCAGTCTCGGCGGCGTCGCCGGTCACGCGGGGGTGTTCTCCTGCGCCTGGGACCTGGCGGTACTCGGCCGTGCGCTGCTCAACGGCGGCTCCTACGGCCGGGCGCGCATCCTGCGGCCGGAGTCGGTGGAACTGATGTTCACCGATTTCAACACCGACTTCCCGGGGGACGAGCACGGCCTCGGCTTCGAGCTGTACCAGCACTGGTACATGGGTGCCATGGCGACCCCGCGCACGGCCGGCCACACGGGCTTCACCGGCACCTCACTCGTACTCGACCCGACGACCGACTCGTTCCTGGTGATGCTGGGCAACTCTGTGCACCCGGTGCGCGGCTGGCGCTCGGGGTCGGCTCCCAGAGTCGCGGCCGGCACCCATCTGGCGCGGGCCGTGCCGGTGCGTCCCGCGCACGGGCGTACGGCGTGGTTCTCCGGGACGGCAGGGTCCACGACGGCGACGCTCACGCTGCCGGTGCTGGACACGTCCACCGGCGGGGCGCGGCTGCGCTGCGCACTGTGGTGGGACACCGAACCCGGGTCGGACGCCCTCGTCCTGGAGGCCACGACCGACGGCGGCGCCACGTGGGAGCCCGTCCCGTTCACCACCACGCGCCGAGGCGGGTCGCCGCTGGAGCATCCGGCCGGGTCGGCCACCGGCTGGTCGGGGCGCGCGTGGCACCGGCTGACGGCCGGTCTCCCGGCCACCCGCGGACTCACGCTGCGCTGGCGATACACGACCGACCGGCTGTACGTGGGCCGCGGGGCGTACGTCGACGGGCTGCGCGCCGAGTCGGCCGACGACGTCCTGTTCCACGACGCGCGCCCCGCGGACGCGGCGCGGATCGAGGCGGTGGGATGGACGGCGTCGGCCGACTAGGGGTGTCGTTCGGATCAGGCCGGCTCCCGAGTGCCGGCCGAGCGGGCGTGTCCGCTAGTCGTTGAAGACGGCTTTCTGGACCTCGTTCGGTCCGTCGAAACGGTTCTCCTCCAGACCGTCGAGCCGGCTCACCACCTTGCCGTCGGCCTTGTTCTTGCGGGCGCAGTCGACGAGCGACTTCTTGTCCGCCGGGTAGTCCATGCCGCTGAGGGCCTTCTGCAGGTCGATGGGGCTGAGGTCCGCCATGGCAGGCTCCTTGTCGTGCGGATGAAAGGTGCGGAATGTCCGCCATGTCGCGGTACCCCGCCCCGTCCGGCGCATGCGCCGTCAGTTCGCCGTCCGCTCCAGCACCGCCATCGCCGCGTTGTGCCCCGGCACCCCGCTGGCCCCTCCCCCGCGCACCGCGCCCGCGCCGCACAGCAGTACGTTCGCCTGCACGAGTACGGAGCGGCCGGCCCGGGCCAGGTAGCCGGCGGCGACCAGGCCGTTGTGGCCACCGCCGACGATGACGACGTCTTTAGGCGCGGGATGTCCGGAGCACGGCGGGCGGGGTCATGGCCCTTGGTAACACGGGTCGGGAGTGGGCTGCCAGGGTGCGGTGGGGCAGGTGTCCGACGGTGACCGGGCCGAGGACGGCGCCCACGGGCCGGCCTGCGGCAGGCGTGTGGCGGCATCCGGTCCGGCGCCGGGCCGGCTCGCGGACCGGCTCAGCGAGCTCCCGCTCTGCGCTGTACCGCCACCCTGCGGTACAGCTCCACGGCCTCGGCACCCCGGCCGAGTTGTTCCAGGCAGTGGGCCTCGTCGTCACGGCCCGCGAGAGTATCGGGGTGCTCGGGGCCCAGGAGGCGTTCACGGGCGGTGGCGACTCCTCGGTACTCGGTCAGGGCGGCGGACCAGCGGCCCAGCCAGCCCAGGCCGACGGCGACCTCGCGTCGGCTGACCAGGGTGTCCGGATGATCGGGGCCGAGGACGCGTTCGCGGATCGCGCACACCTCGCGGGACTCGGTGAGGGCTTCCTCCCAGCGGCCGAGCCGGCCGAGGTTGACGCCCAGGCCGTGCCGGGCCCGCAGCGTCTCGGGATGTTCGGGGCCCTGAGCGCGGGTGCGGTCGTCGATCAGCTCCTCGTACAGCGTCAGCGCTTCGGCGCTGCGGCCGAGACGGCCGAGGCTGATGCCTATCTCGTAGCGGGCGGCAAAGGTGTCGGCGTGCTCGGGGCCCAGTGCCCTCCCGCGGGCATCGGCGACCTCCCGGTAGGTCGCGAGGGCCTCCTGCCAGCGGCCCAGCCGGCCCAGTTCGTAGGCCACCTCGTAGCGGGTGACCAGCGTATCGGGGTGGTCGGGGCCGAGCACGCGGGCACGGGCGGCGGCCACCTCACGGGCCATACGGTGGGCGTCCTCGGGGCGGCCGAGCCGGCCGAGGTTGAAGGCGAGGTTGTGCCGGCAGCGCAGGGTGTCGGGGTGGTCGGCGCCCATGACGCGCTCGCGGGCGGCGAGGACCGACGTGTAGACCTGGTGGGCGTCGGCGTGCCGGCCCAGCCGGCCCAGGGCGTACGCCATTTCCTGGCGGACGGCGAGGGTGTCGGCGTGGTCGGTGCCCAGTACCCGGATCCTGGCCTCGGCGACGCGTTTGTACGCGCGCAGCGCGTCGGCGGCGTGACCGGTGCGGCTGAGGGTGAAGGCGGCCTCGTAGCGGCTGGAAAGCGTGTCGGAGTGGTCGGCACCGAGCAGGCTCTCGCGCTCGTCGGCCACCGCCCGGTGCACCTCGCCCGCCTCCTCCCAGCGGCCGAGCCGTCCCAGGCTCAGGCCCGCGTTGTGCCGCCCGGCCAGCGCGGCGACCGCGTCGGGCGCCGGGGCCGCCCGCTCGTCGGGGGCGGGCGCGGCGGTCTCACCGGCGGGGCGCGGAATCCACTCGTCACAGAGGCCGGCGGCGGGGTCCGGGGGTGTGGAACGCGGCCCGGTGCCGGTCGCCTTGTGGCCGGTGGTCATGCCGTGGGTCCAGGACGGCAGCACGGCCCGCCCTGCGACCGGCTGGGGCGTGCGCGTCCGGGATGCCGGCCCGGTCGGCACGTACGCCGGCACCGTGCGGCCGGCGGTGATCCGGCGGCCCAGCTCCCGGGCGTCGTCCGGGCGCCGCTCGGGCCGCTTGGCCAGCAGGTCCAGGATGATCCGGTCCAGGTAGGCGGGCAGTTCCGCGCGGTGGGTGCGCGGCGGCTCGGGGTCGGTGTCGCGGTGGCCGACGAGGATCGCCCAGGCGTCGTCGAGGTCGAAGGGCGGGACGCCGGTGGCGATCTCGTAGAGCACGCAGCCGAGCGAGTACAGGTCGCTGCGCCGGTCGACCTCGTCGCCGCCGATCTGCTCGGGCGACATGTAGTGCGGGGTGCCCATGGCGATGCCGGTGCCGGTCAGCCGGGCGGTGAACCCGACGTCGTGGCCGAGCCGGGCGATGCCGAAGTCGCAGATCTTCACGGTGCCGTCGGTGAGCCGGACGATGTTCGCGGGCTTCAGGTCGCGGTGCACGATGCCCTGTTCGTGGGTGTACGCGAGCGCGGAGGCGACCTGCTCCGCGATGTCGACGACGTCGGTGACCGGCAGCGGATGATGCTTGTTGTCCTCCAGGAGCCGACTCAGGTCGCGGCCCTCCAGCAGCTCCATCACCAGGAACAGCATGCCGTCCCACTCGCCGAAGTCGTGTACGACGGTGACCCCTCGGTGCTGGAGCGCGGCGGCCACCCGGGCCTCGCGCCGGAATCTCTCCCGCAGGACGCGGGTGAAGGAGTGGTCGTGCTGCGCGCCCAGCGGTTTCAGGCACTTGACGGCGACACGACGGCCCAGGGACTCGTCCTTCGCCCGCCACACCTCGCCCATGCCGCCGCGTCCGATTCGCTCCAGCAGCCGGTACCGGCCCTGGATCAGCGTGCTGTCCCCCATCTCGCTGCCCGCCCCCGTAGCAGTCCGGCCCGCCCTCCCCTGGCCGGTCCAGTATGGCGGTTTATGGTCCGAGTTTGTATGGTGCCGGGCGCGTGGCCGGTCCGAGCCGTGCCATGGCGGGCGGAAGGTGTTTGGGCGGCGGCCGTCGGCGCGGACGTGCGGGAATCCCGCGCGGCGGGTGCCCGTGGCGCGCGGACTCCGGGTGACGGTGGTGGGTGCGGGGGTCGGTCCGCCGTAGAACTCGTGCGCGTACTGCGGTAGGAGGCCGTACGCCGGATGTGCGACCCGCCGCCGCCTCGGCCCGCGTGCGGTGACCCGATGGGCCGCGGTCAGCCCGTCGGCCGCGGGCTCTCAGCGCAGGGTGGCGAGGAACTCTCCGCAGGCCCGGGCGCAGGCGCGGCACGCCTCGGCGCTCTCCTCGGCGCCCGGGTGCTCGTCGAAGACGTGCGCGCTCTCCAGGCACACCTGCCGACACCACTCCAGCTGGACGCGGATCGCGGACTCGTCGACCTGGTTCTGTTCGGACAGCACCCGGCAGGTCGCGTCGCAGACCTCCGCGCACATGATGCCCTTGCGTCGTACGAGCTCCTGGTTCTCGGTCCCGTCCGGGTCCACGAGGCTCGCCCGCAGCGCGCACGCCCGTGCGCACTCGGTACACGCCTGTGCGCAGGCGAAGCGGTCCTCGAGGAAGCGGAACAGTTCCTGCTGGGAAGTCGTCGTCGATGTCACATGGCGCGAGTTGCCGCTGCGGACGGTGCCAAACCGCCGGGCCCGGTGTTCCCATGGCTTCCGGCCCGTTTTCCGGGGGCTCCGCCGGGCACCCGTGGACCCTTGTGAAGCTGGTGACAGCGACGATGTCGACCACACATGGAGGTGCACGACATGCCGGGACGACAGGAACTGCCGTCGACCCTCGAGCGCTCCCCCCGTCACGCCCAGCGCACCTGGGTCGAGGCCCACGACTCGGCCGTGGAGGAGTACGGCGAGGGGGAACGGGCCCACCGGGTGGCGTACGGGGCGCTGAAGCACACGTACGAGAAGGTCGGCGACCACTGGGAGCGCAAGGAGGGCGGCCGCAAGGGCCCCTCCGACCCGCAGTCCGGGCGGCCCCGCGGACAGGGCGGCCGCAGCGGTGAGGGCGTCGACGAGAAGGCATCCAAGGAGCACCTGTACGGCGTCGCGAAGCAGCTGGGCGTCGAGGGCCGGTCTCGGATGTCCAAGGCGGAACTGCTCACCGCGATCCGGAAGGCCAACCGTTCGCAGACTCGAGCGTCCCGGTCGGGCTGAGCCGGTTGGTGACGTGGACCAGGGGTACCCGCGCCGCATGACCAACGCATGGATGGACCTGGCCGCGGGCCCCGGCGGGCTCGGCGTGTGGCTGATCGTGGCGGCCGTCGTGGTCGCGGGCCTGCTGATCGGCGCCTTCGCGTTCGGCAGTCGGCAAAAGCGCCGGGAGTCGCCCCCGCCGCGCCCGGAGGAGCAGCCCCGTATGCCCGACGAGGGACCCGTCCACGAGACGCGGGAGCGGCGCGAGCCCGACGAGATGCCGAAGAGCGACGAACGGACGCTGCCGCACGACCTCGGGCACCAGAGCAGCCACACCGCCTCCGGGCAGGAGCGGCCCCGCTGGGACGAAGGCAGCAGCGGTTCGTTCGGCAGCGGCGGACCGGGCGGACGCTGAGCCCCGAGGATGTCGTACAGAGGGAAGTGAGAACCATGGCGGACCCCGCTCGCAACACCCTGCCGTTGCCCGACTACGACCACCTGCCGATCGGTGGGCTGGAGAGCCGTATCCGCTCGCTGGGCGCGGAGCAGGTGGAGGAACTGCTGGCATACGAGAGGTCGCACGCCGACCGTCTGCCCGCCACGGAGCTGCTGGCGGCCCGGCTGGAGCAGCTGCGGTCCGGCGCGGAGCCGTCCTCGGGCGACCCGGGCGCGGTACGCCCGGAGCAGGGGCAGGGCCGGACGGGCTCCCCCGTGACACCCGCGACATCCCCGCAGCCGTTCTCCTCGCCGCCGCACGGCACGCCGGACCAGCGGGGCAAGCCGAAGGGTGATCGTACGTAGGCGTTCCACGGCATGGGACGCGCTGCCGCTCAGTGCCGACGGTCCAGCGGCCTCGGCCGGTCCCGCCGCGCACCCGGGGGCGGAGGGACCCGGCCGATGTAGGACGGGGCCTTGTGGACACCGCACGCGGTGCCGCCCCGGCGGGCCTGGGCGCTGGATCAGACCACAGAGGGCGTCGGACGGCACCGGAAAGCCCAGTTTCCGGCGCGGGCGCCGGGGAACCTATGCGCCGTGCTGTTGAAGAGGAGAAGGGCCCGCGCGGGTGCGCGGGCCCGCTACGCGGCCGAGCGCACCGTCGACCGGGCCGACGGGCGGCTACCCGTCTCCGAGGGTGGTGGGCTGCTGCGCAAGGCCTTCCCCGAGCACTGGTCGTTCCTGCTGGGCGAGATCGCCCTCTACAGCTTCGTCGTACTGCTGCTGACCGGGGTATGGCTGACGCTGTTCTTCAAGCCGTCGATGACGGAGGTCGTCTACGACGGGTCGTACGAGCCGCTGCTCGGGCTGAGCATGTCGGAGGCGTACCGCTCGACGGTGGACATCAGTTTCGAGATCCGCGGCGGACTGCTGATCCGGCAGTCGCACCACTGGGCGGCCCTGGTGTTCCTGTCGGCCATCGGAGTGCATCTGCTGCGGGTCTTCTTCACCGGGGCGTTCCGCCGGCCGCGTGAGGTGAACTGGCTGATCGGCGTGACGCTGTTCCTGCTCGCGCTCGTCGAGGGCTTCGCCGGCTACTCGCTCCCCGACGACCTGCTGTCCGGTACGGGGCTGCGCATCGCGCAGGGCATCATGCTGTCCATCCCGGTGGTGGGGACGTACATCAGCATGTTCGTGTTCGGCGGCGAGTATCCCGGCGAGGACGTGATCCCGCGGCTGTACTCGCTGCACATCCTGCTGGTCCCCGGGTTGCTGCTGGCGCTGCTCACGCTGCATCTGATCCTGGTGTTCTACCTGAAGCACACGCAGTGGGCGGGGCGCGGACGCACCAACCGCAACGCGGTGGGCAAACCGATGTTCCCGCAGTTCGTGACGAACTCCACGGGCCTGTTCTTCATGGTCTTCGGCGTTCTGACGCTGCTCGCGGCGGTGGCGCAGATCAACCCCATCTGGGCGTACGGCCCCTACCGGCCGGACATGGTCTCCTTCGGCTCGCAGCCGGACTGGTACGTCGGCTTCCTGGAGGGTTCGCTGCGGCTGATGCCGCCGTTCGAGACGGCGGTGGCGGGCCACACCGTCATGTGGAACGTGCTGGTGCCCGCGGTCGTGCTGCCGGGCGCCCTGTTCGCGGTGCTGTACGCGTATCCGTTCTTCGAGCGCTGGGTGACGGGCGATCACGAGGAGCACCATCTGTGCGACCGGCCCCGGGACAAGCCCGTGCGGACCGGGCTGGGAGTCGCCGCGATCTGTTTCTACGCGGTCCTCCTCCTGGCCGGCGGCAACGACATCCTCTCCTATGTCTTCGACGTCCCGCTGAATCTGCTGACCTGGGTGTTCCGGATCTCTCTGGTGCTGCTGCCGCCGGTCTCCTTCATGGCGACCAGGCGGGTCTGCCTGGCCTTGCGGGAGCGGGAGCGGGAGCGGCTGGCCGAGGGTGAGGAGACGGGCGAGCTGCGGCAGACGCTCGCGGGCGGCTATGTGGAGAGCCACGAGCCCCTCGACGCCGAGGAGCGGTACGTGCTGCGGTCGCGCCGGGAGCCGGAGCCGCTCGCCCCGGCGGCGGCCGACGGGGACGCACCGCACGTGGGGCGGCTGCGGGCGACGCTCAGCGAGTGGTACTACGGCGACCGGGTCGACGTGGAGGAGCCGGGGCCGGAGCGGGAGTCGTCCTCGGGCGAGTTGGAACGCTGAGGGTCCCGGTCGGCGTACTGGAAGACGAGGCCGAACACGGCGAGGGCGAGCACGCCGAAGCCGATCAGTGCGAGCCACAGGCCGTAGACGATGCCGAGCGCGAGGACGATGGCCCCGAAGGCGGCGGCGGGGGGCCAGGGGCTGTGCGGTGGGAAGAAGTCCAGCGGGCCCGCGGTGTCCAGGACCTCGGCGTCACCGCGGTCCTGCGCCCGCAGACCGCGCCTGCGGTACTGCACACGCAGGAAGAACGCGATGAGCGAGCCCATCAGGAAGGCGAGGGTCAGCGCGGCGGTGCCGGCCGGCTCCTCGGAGAACCAGCCGTAGGCGGCGGCGGTGACGGCGAAGAACGCCGCCACGCCGGTGAACAGACGGGCCTCGGTCCTCACTACTGCTTCCTCTGCTCGTGCCTCTGGTCGTGCCGGCCGATGTCCGGGTGGTGCAGGTCGAACGCCGGGGACTCGGAGCGGACCCGGGGCAGCGACGTGAAGTTGTGCCGCGGGGGCGGACAACCGGTGGCCCATTCGAGTGAACGCCCGTAGCCCCAGGGGTCGTCGTGCTCGACCTTCGTCCCGTACTGGCGGGTGCGCCACACGTTGTAGAGGAACGGCAGCGTGGAAAGGCCGAGCAGGAAGGCGCCGATGGAGCTGATGGTGTTCAGCAGGGTGAAGCCGTCCGCCGCCAGGTAGTCGGCGTAGCGGCGCGGCATTCCCTGCTGGCCGAGCCAGTGCTGGACGAGGAACGTGGTCTGGAAGCCGACGAAGAGCGTCCAGAAGTGGATCTTGCCCAGGCGTTCGTCGAGCAGTCTGCCGGTGAACTTCGGCCACCAGAAGTAGAAGCCGGCGAACATCGCGAAGACGACCGTGCCGAACAGCACGTAGTGCAGATGGGCGACGATGAAGTACGAGTCCGTCAGGTGGAAGTCCAGGGGCGGTGAGGCGATGAGAACGCCGCTCATGCCGCCGAGCAGGAACGTCACCAGGAAGCCCATCGACCAGAGCATGGGTGTCTCGAAGGACAGCGAGCCGTGCATCATCGTGCCGATCCAGTTGAAGAACTTCACCCCCGTCGGCACCGCGATGAGGAACGACGTCATCGAGAAGAACGGCAGCAGTACGGCCCCGGTGGCGAACATGTGGTGGGCCCACACCACGGCGGACAGCATGGTGATGGCGATGGTGGCGCCGACCAGGCTGACGTAGCCGAAGATCGGCTTGCGGCTGAACACCGGGATGATCTCGGAGACGATGCCGAAGAACGGCAGCGCGACGATGTACACCTCGGGATGACCGAAGAACCAGAACAGGTGCTGCCACAGCAGCGCCCCGCCGTTCGTCGCGTCGAAGATGTGCGCGCCGAACTTCCGGTCGGCCTCCAGGGCGAGCAGGGCCGCAGTGAGCACGGGGAACGCGGGCAGCACCAGGATCGACGTGAACAGCACGTTCCAGGTGAAGATCGGCATCCGGAACATGGTCATGCCGGGGGCGCGCAGACACACGATGGTGGTGATGAAGTTGACCGCGCTCAGCGTGGTCGAGACACCGGACACCACCAGGCCCATGATCCACAGGTCACCGCCCGTGCCGGGGCTGAACACCGCGCTGTTGAGCGGCGCGTAGGCGAACCAGCCGAAGGCCGCCGCCCCCTGGGGCGTCAGGAACCCGGCCACCACCGTCAGGCCACCGAACAGGTAGAGCCAGTACGAGAGCGCGTTGAGCCGGGGGAACGCCATGTCCGGGGCGCCGATCTGCAGCGGCATGATCGCGTTGGCGAACCCGGCGAACAGGGGGGTCGCGAACAGCAGCATCATGATCGTGCCGTGGACGGTGAAGAGCTGGTTGTACTGGTGAGCGGTGACCAGCTGGAGCCCGGGGCGGGCCAGTTCGCTGCGCATCAGCAGAGCGAGGATGCCACCGAAGAGGAAGAAGCCGAAGGACGTCGTCATGTACAGGTTGCCGATCACCTTGTGATCGGTCGTCGTCGCCCACCGGGCCAGCGCCCGCCCGAGCGTGCGGTTCGTCCGCGGCCGCGCCGGTGTCCGGCACGGCGGCTCGGTCCTCCTGTCCACCGCCATGCGGCGGAGGGTACCCAGGCGCCACAGGCCCAGACGCCCGGCCACGCCGGGCAGGCGCCAGGCATCCGATCCCGCCACTGCACGGAAGCGATCTCGGGGTGTGTTCCCCCAGCTCAGGCGGTGCGGGCCGGTGGCGCGCACGGGCGGGTGCCGAGGCGGACCGGATGGGCCACCTGGCGGGTACCCCCGCTGTGCGCCACGGCCTCGCGACAGCCGTCGAGGACCTGGGTCTCCGCGCCGGGGACGAGAAGACGGAGCCCCTCGCGTCGCCCGGGCGGCGTCAGCCGGCGCCGGTACCGCCGGCGGCGTTGTACCGTCCTCCGACGCGGGCGCCGCGCCCGCCGCGGTCTCTTGGAGCGGCCCGCGTCACGCGAGGCCGTCGAGACGAAGCAGGCGAGGGCCGACCGCTCACCGGACCGGCCCTCGGCTGAGCGGTCGGGCGGTGGTCGGGCGGTGGTCGGGACGGACTCACGGACGCCGGGGCACGCGGCCGTCACGCCGACGACCGACACGATCGCGACCGCGTCCCGGGGTGAACCGACAGGTCACCGGTGTCGGTCGGATTCGGACGAGGGGCAGTCCGGGTTCCGGCAGGTACCCGGGTGCCACTCCGGGACGTAGATGCCGAGGGTCTTGTGGCGCTTGATCTCCGCGGGGACGTGGTGCCCGCAGGACGGGCAGATGTCCTCCCGCCGCGATGGCGTCTGCCGCGATTCGGTCGACCCCGTCGTGGACCGTGTCGTTTCCGTCCGCTGCGTGCGACTGTCCATGATCCTCACGTCCGCACTGGTGAGAGCTTTTGGAGCTTTGCCTCTACTTTACGATTACCCGTCCGATAAGAACAACTTGACGACGTTCATGACGTAAAGGCCCTTTCAGTCGGAGTCATGCCGTCGTACTCGCGGTGGCGTGAGGGCCTCCTTCTCGGAACCACCCCCGTCCCCGTCCGCGTCGCCGGCGGGGCGCCGCAGGCTCAGGATCACCGACGCCGCGAGAATCACGACGATGACCGCCAGGCTCACCGGGGACGGGATCTCCGGCACGGACGGGCTGACCATCTTGTGCGTCGCCTGGAGGATGAGCTTGACGCCGATGAACCCGAGGATGACCGCCAGGCCCTTGCTCAGGTAGTGGAAGCGGTCCAGCAGCCCCGACAGCAGGAAGTACAGGGCCCGCAGGCCGAGGATGGCGAAGGCGTTGCTGGTGTAGACGATGAAGGTGTCGTCGCTGACGGCGAGCACCGCCGGCACACTGTCCACGGCGAAGATCAGGTCGGCCGCCTCGATCGCGGCGACGACGGCGAGCAAGGGCGTCGCCACGTGCTTGCCCGCTTCCTTCACGAAGAACTTCTGGCCCGCGTAGGTGTCCCGCACCGGGATGACCTTGCGCAGGAGCCGGACCGCGAAGCTCCTGCCCGGGTCGAAGCTCTCCTCCTCCCCCTTGAGGATCTTGTAGACGCTGTAGAAGAGGATGGCCGCGAAAACGAACAGAACGGCGGTGAACCTGCTGACCACGGCGATGCCGGCGGCGAGGAAGAGGCCGCGGAAGACCAGGGCGCCGATGACGCCGAAGAAGAGCACCCGGTGCTGGTATTCGCGGGGCACCTTGAAGTAGGCGAAGATCAGGGCGAAGACGAAGAGGTTGTCGACGGAGAGGCTCTTCTCCAGCAGCCACGCGGTGGTGTACTCCGTGCCCGCCGTCGTACCGAGGACGAGGAAGACGACCGCCCCGAAGACGAGGGCCAGCCCCACCCACAGCGCGCTCCAGGCCGCCGCCTCCTTGAAGCCGATGACATGAGCGCCGCGGTGGGCCAGCAGGTCGATGACGAGCGACACGACCACGGTCGCGGCGAAGGCAATCCAGAGCCAGAACGGCACATCGAACATGCGGGCCTCACAGTGATCCGCAGGGACACACCCCTATCCACGAGTGTGCCCCATGTGACGCCGGCCGGGGTGGTTCGAAGCGCTCACCGGTCCTCGGTCACCGGGCGGGGCCGCAGTGCCTCGGACGTCACGCCATTGGCCTTGGCCGCGTCGGCGAGGGCCTGGGCGGCGGCTTCCGCGGCCTGTGCGGTGTCGTTGGCGGCCTGGGCGACGCCCTCGTCGGAGAGCTTCTCGCGGGTGGCGGGCGACTGCGGCAGAGTCTCGGTGAAGGCGCGGGACACCCCCTGGAGCGCGGAGGTGACTTCGCTGGGGATGACCCAGAAGGTACTGCCCGAGCCCTGCGCGAGCTGCGGCAGCACCTGGAGGTACTGGTAGGCGAGGAGTTTGGGGTCGGGGTCGTTGCGGTGCACGGCCTGGAAGACCTCGTCGATGGCCCGGGACTGTCCTTCGGCCTTGAGGATCTCGGCGGTACGGTTGCCCTCCGCGCGCAGGACTGCGGCCTGCTTGTCGCCCTCGGCGGTAAGAATCTGCGACTGGCGCTGCCCTTCCGCGCCGAGGATCGCGGCCCGCTTGTCCCGTTCGGCCCGCATCTGCTTCTGCATCGCGTCCTTGATGGACTGCGGCGGGTCGATGGCCTTGATCTCCACCCGGTTCACTCGCAGCCCCCACTTTCCGGTGGCCTCGTCGAGCACTCCGCGGAGCTGGTTGTTGATGGTGTCGCGCGAGGTGAGGGTCTTCTCCAGATCCATGGATCCCACGACATTGCGCAACGTGGTGACGGTGAGCTGCTCCACCGCCTGGAGGAAATTCGCGATCTCGTAGAAAGCCGCACGCGGATCGGTGACCTGGAAATACA